>JASLEL010000348.1 GCA_030151145.1 Aquirhabdus sp.
CGTACCAACATGATCCCCCCAGACGATGGGGGTTGTCGCATAGTCCAGACGATTATTGGTGATGGTCACGGTTGCAGGCATGGCACCAAATCTAATGGCCGTTGCAAGCGAACCGCCTGTATTCTCATTACACCCACCACCAATCACACTATTCCGCACCGTGAGGTCTCCGCCTTTCGCCTCAAAGTCGATGCCGCTTTTGGTGTTATGCCAATTCGTACAGATGGTAGAACCGTCAATCCGCAGTTCATTGGCATATTCAATCTTGAAACCATTGTATGACGTGAGATTTTGATTAGCGCACAGATAGGTGTGGTGATTGGTAAACTGTATTCCCTGATAATTCAAAGCAGTCGCACCGGCACTGTTCTTAATCACCACATTGTCACCCGTTGCACAAGACGCCCATGTACCTGAAAAATTCAAACCCATGATCACTGCCGAGGGTGCACGCGTGTCGATTAATACGTCATTGATATTGGAAGTATCACCGAGCCCATCATGCATATACATCCAGGAGACGACCTGATGATCCCCCGGAAAAATACGTGTGCCGTAATCACATTTATAAGGTGGGGTATTCGTTGCAAATATGCCGCCACCCGCATCTAAGATATCGAAGCCAATCGCCCGCGCGCCATTACAGTAAATCTGATTGCCTGTCACAACAAAATCAGTGGTATTGCCGCCTGTCGATCTCCCGCCCAGCGTAATGGCCGCACATGCTGCATTGTTATAGGGAATGATCGTGTTATTGACAATCCTGGAGCCCAGATTGCTATGTGTGCCTTCTCCCGAGAGATAAATGGCCTTACAGATGCGATTGAATTGTGAATTCTGGATAATCGTATAGTTATGATCTCCCACCTCCACGATCCCGGCACCGGTCGAGGCCACCGCGCTCTCCATACAGATATTGGAGATGGTTAAACCGGGTGCCGCGATCGCCAGCAAGTCACTGCCCACCAGCCCACGAAAGCCTGAAGTACACTTTTCTGCATAGATCCCCTGCCCACCGCCAGACCCGATGATATTGGTCGTCACACCGACCCGCGAACCCAAGGTATAGAGATGGTTGCCCAGATACAACGGCGCATGATCCAGCGCCAGCATGGCATTCTGGACCGCATCGTGGTCATTGGTTGACGTCTTGCCATTCCCTGCTGCACCAAACATCATCGGCGTGATCTGTACACCGCCGGGCAACCAAACCCAGCATTGGCCGTCCGCCGATGGCACCTGTGAGCCATCATCTCCGCCCCCCTTGACGGCATTGCGAGTACACGCCGCGTGGGTGGGTCTGTAGGACATCTCACCGCCATCTCCGGGCGTGGTAAATCCCGCCCGAAGAACGATCTGATCTGCAGGAAGTCCGGCGACTTTTAATGCTTTTAGCGCTGCATTATTTGGAACGCTGATCATCGTGGTTGCGGCAAAAACATGAACGGCAGGATATAGGATTGCCAAACAAACCCATATTGCAAACTTCTTCATGATACTGACTCCCTAGGTAATCCGTGGCTCAAAGCGGGCGTTAAAAGCAGAGGTTCAGAGACCGTTCACAGCAGCAGCGCTCCCCGATGCGATCAGTTTCCACACCATCCTTCAGTTGATAAACAACGGATCAAGCATGGCAAATCATCGGGACGGCGGGGCCTGACACGGCAGGTCTGAGTATGCCATGATCTGGCTGTCGAAGAATCTTAATCTCTGTATGCGGCACTTGCTGCTTAGAAATGATGGCAGACATGAGGAATGGCTTGAATCGATATGATCGCAAATGACGGCATAAGTGAGAGCCTTATACGGACATCGCGCCTGCATAAACATAATAAAAACAATGAAGAGACATGGAGAGATATCAGTAGTTGTGAATCAACGGCTGAAAAGGCTTTATTTATCAGGGGATAAAAAAAAGGAATCGATTTTGGGGTCGATTCCGAAATGGAGCGGGAAAAGAGACTCGAACTCTCGACCCCAACCTTGGCAAGGTTGTGCTCTACCAACTGAGCTATTCCCGCATATATGGTGTGACGATTAACTTTTATCGCAAGTTATACGCCAAAACTGCCAGTGTACATTCACTTTGTTACAGTTTATTTAACGAAATGCATTCTAGCGAAAATCAGCAGACTGTCAATCTAAATTTTTCCAAAGGTATTGTTTTCTCTGGCTAAATGGACGTTTTTTCACCACACATCTGGATGACACGCGACCGGGCCCTCATCAAATGCGACCCTGCCTCTGCCGCCTTGAGGAACTGAACCTTACTTTGAGCGGCCGAGTGGCTCCCCTTTCAGCCAGCAAACCCCAACAAACAGCAGCGTCAATACCACGACGCCACACGCAAATGCGGGCGCCATCGTGACGACGGGAAAGGTTTGGTGTACACGATAAATCGCTGCAATATATGTTGCAAGGACCACCCATCCCTGCCAAGTGATCGGCAACCCCCATCCCCAGCCGATGCGTTTGGCTGGAAACCAGTATTTAGGGGGTGTAGATGGGTTAAAATTTGGATGACGCATTCCATACGATGATCCAGACATGGTGCTTTCCTCTTATCCTAAGATGATCTGGCGCGCGCTCCTATCCGGCGCAAGCCATGCTGGGACAATAGATCATTTTTCGTTCACCCTCAATGTCCAAATGGTATCTATGCGTAGCAGAAATTTACTTTGGATGGCCGTTTTCTTACTATAGCGGCCTAATGCCCCATACCGGCTCAGGAGAATATGATGGCAAAAAATGCACTACAGGCCCAACTGCTCAAGGCCGGACTGGTCGATACCAAACAGGCGCAGAAAATTAACAAACAGCAGCAGCATGCCCAAAAAACCGGCCAACAGGATCAGGAAGTGAAGCGCGCCCTTGCGCAGGCTGCAGCAGACAAACTAAGCCGCGATCAGGCACTCAATCTGGAGCAGAAACAGGCTGCCGAAGAAAAAGCCCTCAAGGCCAATATTCGCCAAATGCTCACCCAGCACCAGATCAGTGGTACCGCAGGCGATATCGCCTATCAGTTCATCGATAGTGGCAAGATCAAGAAAATCTATGTCACTCAGGCCTTGTACGACCAGATCGTCAAAGGTAGTGTGGTGATCGCAAGACTGGATGAACAGTATCCGCTACTGCCGCGCCCGCTGGCAGACCGCATCGCCGAAAGAGCACCTGAAGTGATCGTGGTGCGTAATGACAAAACGACGCTGACGACCGATATGGACGAGGATGATCCGTATGCGGCTTATGTCATCCCGGATGATCTGATGTGGTAAGGACTGATGGGGTCGAGCATGCAACGTGCTCGACTATCACTGCAGATATTAGCGCCCGAGAACCCGTGCGATTTCGGTCCTGACCGGACCATTCGGGATCGTCAGCAGGCGACGGTCAAAGCGCACGATCATACCTTCACGCCCAGAGAAGGCATGCTGCATCCGCTCCCAAGGGAAATCAAACTGACCTCGCTGATTTTGCACGACCAGCCCCTGACTTGTGACGCTATAGTGGACGACGCCCAGTTGCGCCATGGTGCGATTGAGCTGCATGACATGCAGTACGACACGCAGACAAACTAAGACGCCAACAGTCGCCGCCATCCAAGTTTCGGCCCAAACCTGACGGCTGAGACCATCATAAAGCCCGACCACAAGCAGCACCAGCAGACCAAAGATCGTAAATTTAGCCTGCCATAGCGCATAGCGCAGATAGAGTCCGCGCACGGCACGGCGCTGGGTTGGGTCTTGCCAGTCGATGGTTTGCATCATATCCTCGCCAGTCGTATACGACTTATGTTGATAGAGAGGGGACTTTCGCCAAGAGGACGGTTGCCTGTGCAAGGATGCCCTCTTGCCGTCCGGTAAAGCCGAGCTTTTCCGTGGTAGTCGCCTTGACGCTGATCCGGTCCAGTGCAACCGACAGATCATCGGCGATATGCTGCCGCATGGCCTGATTATGCGGGGCCAGTTTAGGTCGCTCACAGGCGACGGTAATGTCAGCATTGACCAGCGCATAACCGTGAGACTGGATCAAAGCATAGACATGGCGCAGCAGCACCCGGCTGTCCGCACCTTTATACTGCGCATCGGTATCGGGGAAATGACGTCCGATATCGCCCAACGCCAGTGCGCCTAAGAGCGCATCCGACAGCGCATGCAAGAGCACATCGCCATCAGAGTGGGCAATGATCGGATACGGGTGTGGGATACGCACCCCAGCCAACGTCACATAGGCATCGGCTGATGCTGCATCGCGATCAAAGGCATGCACATCGAGGCCCTGCCCTATACGTAAGTCAAACGGACTCATACTTATCCTCGTGCGTATACCTGATCTCGCTATATTAGCGGGACTGTCCAGTCAAAATCAGGCGAGCCAATGGCAGATCGGCTGCATAGGTGATCTTCAGATTATCCGGCCTACCCTCGACCAGTTTGGGTGTCAGACCTGCCAGCTCTATGGCACTGGCCTCATCAGTTACATGTAACTTATGGGTTTGTGCATACTGTAGTGCATCTCTCAGCAACGCATAGCGAAACATTTGTGGCGTCTGCGCCATCCACAGTTGCTCACGCGAGACGGTCTCTGAGATTTCAGGCAGTCCCTGCGCAGATGTCTTGGCGCGTTTGAGCGTATCGCGTACTGGAATCGCCAGGATGCCCCCAACGGGATCATGCTGCAGCGCCGCGACCAGATCATCCAGACTTTCAGGGGCGATACAAGGACGTGCCACATCATGCACGAGCACCCAGTCATCATCCTGAGCGTGGTCTTTCAAATACCAGAGCCCTGCCAAAACCGAATCCATCCGCTCACCGCCGCCAGTGACAAAGTGTATGCGATCAGGATGGTCATAGCGCAGCGTGGCGGCCTGCGTGTCCTCTGGCGCAATCGCCACCACGCAGCCCGCAAGCGGTAAATGAAAAAGACGATTGAGGGTGAGCGTCATGATCGGCTCACCCTCAATCGTCAGGTATTGCTTGGGAGTGTCTCCGCCAAAGCGGCGACCGCTGCCAGCTGCAGGCACTACCGCCCACAGACGCGGCAAGGCTTTAGACGCACTCATGATGCGGGCGGTGCAGGCGTATTCAGAACTGGCGGTGGCAGTGCCGTGAGCTGTACGAAGGTCTCTTGCGGCTTGATCAGCCCCAGATCCAGACGGGCATGCTCTTCAACGGCCTCCATACCATTTTTCAGGTCATCAACCTCAGCCGCCAGCACACGGTTGCGCTCGGCCAGTTGCGTGTTTTTCTGATCCTGCTGCTGCACCATATCCACCAGATGCTGACGCTCCCGATAGCCGCCCTCGCCCATCCACAGCTTGTACTGCAGATAGGCAATCACGAGGATGCCCAGAAATACGACCACACGACCCGAGAGCGTCGACAGCATGGCTTAGGCCTTGTTCAGACCACGGAACTCCAGCGCACCACGGTATGGTGCATCGACCATCTCTTCGATACGCAGCAGTTGGTTGTACTTGGAGACGCGATCCGAACGGCACAGCGAGCCGGTCTTGATCTGACCTGCAGCGGTACCGACAGCGAGGTCAGCAATGGTCGAATCTTCGGTCTCACCCGAACGGTGCGAGATCACGGTGGCGTAGTTGTTGGCTTTGGCGAGATAGATCGCATCCAAGGTTTCGGTCAAGGTACCGATCTGGTTGAATTTGATCAGGATAGCATTTGCGACGCCCTGATCGATGCCTTTTTGCAGGATCGCCGGGTTGGTCACGAACAGGTCGTCGCCGACCAGTTGCACATTCTTGCCGCAGATGTCGGTCAGGTATTTCCAGCCTTCCCAGTCGGACTCATCCAGACCATCTTCAATCGAGATGATCGGGTATTGACGTGCGAGGCCCGCCAGATAATCGGCAAACTGTGTGCTGGTGAACGACTTGTTACCTTCACCGGCCAGCACATATTGACCGTTTTTGTAGAATTCAGTTGCGGCGCAGTCCAGTGCCAGCATGATGTCGGAGCCGACTTTATAGCCGGTCTGCTCAATCGCTTGCAGGATCACGGTGATCGCTTCTTCGTTGGAGCGCAGGTTCGGTGCAAAGCCACCCTCGTCACCCACAGCAGTGTTCAGACCTTGCTTTTTCAGCACGCTCTTTAAGCTGTGGAAAATCTCAGCGCCGGCACGCAGTGCTTCGGCAAAGCTGGTGAAGCCAACTGGCTCGATCATGAATTCCTGAATATCCACGGTATTGTCGGCATGTGCGCCACCGTTCAGGATGTTCATCATCGGCACCGGCATCGACAGGACCGATTGACCGCGCAGATTGGCGATGTGTTGGTACAGCGGCAGGTGCAGTTCGGTTGCAGCAGCACGGGCGGCAGCCAGAGACACGGCCAGCATGGCGTTTGCGCCCAGTTTACCTTTGTTTTCGGTACCATCGAGTGCAATCAGCTTCTCATCCAGACCCTTTTGGTCACGGACATCGAAGTCCAGGAGCAGATCACGGATTTCGCTGTTGACGTTCTGTACGGCATTACGGACACCCTTGCCCAGATAGCGGGATTTGTCGCCATCACGCAGTTCGAGTGCTTCGCGCGAACCGGTGGACGCACCACTTGGCGCTGTACCACGACCGGTCACACCAGAAGCCAGCGTAATATCGGCTTCGATGGTCGGATTGCCACGGGAATCCAGAATCTCGCGGGCGCGAATGTCAGTAATTTGACTCATGAAACACTCCTGATAGGAAAAATAAGCAAAAGACAACGTATGACGATGTCAATCAATGTCTGTTACGAGTCGATGGCCGTAAATCCATACGGACGCTCGTCTAATAAAACTACCTCTACCCCTGGGTACCTGATCCGGTACCAAAAAAACTCACGGCGACTAAAGGTCGGGCAGCATGTGTCAGGCTTAGTGGGTATCCAGTACTGCAAAGCCCTTGACCAGATCATCCACTTGCTTGATCTGGGTCAGGAACGCCTCTAACTGTGACAGGCGTAATGCACTGGGACCATCGCACTTGGCCACATCCGGATCCGGATGCGCTTCCAAAAAGAGTCCGGCGAGGCCCGTTGCCATCCCGGCACGCGCCAGCGTCGTGATCTGAGCACGACGACCACCCGCCGAGTCGCTACGGCCACCCGGGGTCTGCAAGGCATGCGTGACATCAAAGAAGACGGGGACATTCAGGGACTTCATGGTATCGAACCCGAGCATATCCACAACCAGATTGTTGTAACCAAAGCTTGAGCCACGCTCACACAGGATCAGGCGATCATTGCCCGCTTCCAGACACTTGTGCAGGATATGACGCATCTCGTGCGGGGCCAAAAACTGGGCTTTCTTGATATTGATAATGGCTTTGGATTTCGCCATCGCCTCAACCAGATCAGTCTGACGACTCAGGAACGCGGGCAACTGGATAATATCCGCCACTTCAGCCACTGGTGCAGCCTGATAAGGCTCGTGTACATCGGTGATGATCGGCACGTTATAG
>JASLEL010000080.1 GCA_030151145.1 Aquirhabdus sp.
CGATGCCCGATGCAATCACTGCGAGCTCAGGCACGCCATCTTTGAACGATTCCAGAATGGCACGCCGCGTCTTGGCAATCCAGGCAGGCTCTACCGCATTGCCCAGTTCTTTGAGTAATTGGGCACAGACATCCTGCATGATCCGGTGCAACTGGGGATTGGCATGGGGCAGGGGCACATCGATGAGGGCTGCATTGATACTGATGGCGGTCTCGGCTTGAGCAAACCGGATCGGGCAGCGAAATAGGGCTTGATACTCCTGAATATCATCGGGCGCAGCATGCTGAAACGAAATCCAGTTTGGATTGAGTTCGGGTCTGTTGGCAAACCAGCGGCTAATCGTCACTGTCGTTGCCAGATTGAGCTGCTCCATCAATCGCCCGACCTGCGCCTGACCGGGCAGATTGCTGCGCGAGTATCGAATAAATTCATCGGCTTTACGCTCGATAAAGACATGCGCGACATCGGCGGTCAGCGTCGAGTAGCGCGCGTGCTGCTCTAAAAGCTCAGACACGGTTGAACAGCTCATCAAGGCGAGCCCGTGTGACCCCAGATGACCGGGACGGATCATCTGTCCCAGCTTTAACCCGAGATTGGGATCGTGAAGATGCGCGGCAGTCAGCGTACAGAGCTCAGAGAAGGCATCAAACGGTACCCGATCATTGGGGTTCTGCAAGTCCTCAGCATGTATGCCCGCCTGCTGGAGCAGCGACTCATAGGGCAAATCGTTGGCGTGGATATAGTCGGTCAGGAGTTTGACAAAATGTACCGCAACGCTGAATTGATCCCTCATCTTTGCACGCTCTCCTGAAGACGATGTCTTGTGATATCCGCAGTATACGCCACACGCCGCATCACAGCACATGACCGTTTCTGTCTATTGCAAAGGCGATGCTTTGTCATTTGTGTCCCTGCATCGCGTCTGCGTGGCTGCATCGTCGTGTGCACGTCTTGTACAACATCCCGCATTTCGGTCAATGATCTTTTTTTTCAGTCAATACAATCGCAGATAATCGGTCTATCTTGTATTGACAATACGTCATGTCAGAAGCTATTAAAGCATGACGGTCAGTGCTGTATATGTTTTATGGGATGGAGAGCTACGATGAATGCACCCGCTAAATTGACCATTACGCCGCGTACTAATCTGGATTTTCATCTGGATGAGTCGATTGTGAATTACTGGTTTGAGCATGATCCGTTCAAGACCCGATTCATGGAAGCCGTGTTTGCCAGCTTTCCGCCGGGTGAGCGTTATTTCATGACCTCGGTACGGCACTTTAAGGATCAGGTTCAGGATGCCGAGTTACGCGAGGACATCCTGGCCTTTAATCGTCAGGAAGCCCAGCACGGCATCGTGCATACACAGTTTAATGATCTGCTGCAACGACAAGGCGTGCCGATTGATCGTGTCGATGCACGCCAGATCCAGCGCGTAAATAAGGCCACCGAGCGGCTGTCGCCAGCGCTGAATCTGGCAATCACTGCCGCAGCAGAGCACTTCACCTCCCTGATGGCGGATGCGTTTTATGGCGATCTGACGGTCTTGGCCAAGATTGATCATCGTATACGTGCCATGCTGGCCTGGCATGCCATGGAGGAGATGGAGCATAAGTCGGTTGCGTTTGATGTGATGCAGCAGGTGGCTCAGGTTGGTTATGGTCAGCGGATTTTAGGCATGGTGATGTTCAGTATTGCATTCATGACCTATCGCATTCGCGATACCAACATGCTGCTGACCAGCGATGGATTCAGTCGTCGTCAAAGAGCCGCGATGATGGCCAAAGGCCTGTGGTGGGGTTTTGGCTGGAAGGGCGTGATTTCGTCCCATGCAGCGGCTTATCTGCGTTATTTCCGGCCCGGATTCCATCCTCAGGACATGCCGATTTTCCCACAGTACCAGCAGTGGCTCGCGGTGTATGCGCGTACCGGAGATGCCATCGCGGCCAGCGAAGCGCTGTTTGCACAGGCATGATGCGTGATCCTGTCGTAATGTGATTGATCAACCTAAAGAGTGCTGCATATGAATTGCAATGTGAATAGCGCTGTCGCGCGTGAGCACATGGATGTCTTGATTATCGGTGCGGGGATTTCAGGCATCGGTGCTGCGCGTTACCTAAAGAAAGCCCATCCCAAGCGGCGTTTTCAGATCCTCGAAGCCCGCAACCGTCTGGGCGGCACTTGGGATCTATTCCGCTACCCGGGTATCCGTTCGGACTCCGATCTGTATACCTTTGGCTATGAGTTTAAGCCTTGGGTCAAGGAGAAATCGATCGCCGATGCCGCGTCGATTTTGGATTATCTGGATGAGACGGCGCGGGAGAACGCGATTGATCAGCACATCGTCTATGGACAGCGTGTGGTGTCTGCCAACTGGTGCAGCAGACAGGCGCGTTGGGAGGTTGTGGTCCTCGATGTGGCGACGAGCATACAGCGGTTGGTGACCTGCACATGGCTGTTCTCTGCGGGGGGCTACTATCGGTACGATCAGGGATTTACCCCTGAGTTTGCAGGCGTGGCACAGTATCGCGGCACGCTCATTCATCCCCAGCATTGGCCTGAGCGTCTCGACTATAGCGGCAAACGGGTCTTGGTCATCGGGAGCGGTGCAACGGCAGTTACGCTGGTGCCTGCCATGGCTGCTCAGGCTGCGCATGTGACCATGCTGCAGCGCACACCGACCTATGTGCTGTCGGTCCCGGCCAAAGATGCCGTTGCCCATGCCTTGCGTCGGTTACTTCCCGAAGAGGCTGCATATACGCTGATCCGGCGCAAGAACATTCAGTTTTCTCGCGCAGTCTGGCAGTTCTGCCAGCGTTATCCTCAGGTCGCCCGTAGCCTGATTCGTCGGAGTAATACACGGTCCTTGCCTGACGATTATCCGGTCAATGCGCATTTCAATCCGCCCTACAATCCCTGGGATCAGCGCCTGTGTGCGGTGCCGGATGGTGATCTGTTTCGAGCGATCAGAGAGGGCAAGGCATCCATCATCACAGACCGGATCGAGACTTTCACCGAGAAGGGCGTACGCCTCGTCAGCGGTCGGGAGCTGGAGGCCGACATCATCATCACGGCAACCGGACTTAATATTCAGCTGTTTGGCGGTATCGCCTTGTCCAAAGATGGTGAGGCGATTGCACTCAATCAATCGGTGGCCTACAAAGGCATGATGCTCTCCGGCATCCCCAATTTTGCCTTTGCCATCGGCTATACCAATGCCTCATGGACCTTAAAAGTCGGACTGGTATGCGAGTATTTCTGCCGTCTCTTGGCGCATATGGATGCACGGGGTGATCAGGTCTGTGAGCCGGTCGCGCCGGTCGGTATGCAGACCCGACCGCTGCTGGATTTTGGGGCTGGATATGTGAAGCGCGCCGTGGCTGAGCTGCCACAGCAGGGCATGCAGGCACCTTGGGTCATGTCGATGGACTATGTCAAAGATGTCAAGCTATTGCGTCAGGGGCGTGTGCAGGATAATGCGTTGCGGTTTACACGTGTATTGGCAGCAAGCACAGCTGTTGAAGAGGTAATGGGGAGTCAGGTATGAATACAGATGTCGCAGAAATCCTGCAAGGGGATGATCTGTACTGCACGCTGCCTGATGGCAGAGAGATTTGCTATCGCAGCTATGGCAGTGTGTCGGGTGAGGCGATGGTATTGATCGCAGGTTTGAGCTTGCAGCTGATTTATTGGCCGCCAAATCTGATCGAGCTTTTGGTACTCCGTGGCTATCGGGTGATCGTGTTCGATAATCGTGATGTGGGGCGCTCATCGCTAGGGTTGGAGCCACCGCCTACACGTTGGCAGATATTTTTTCGTCAGCCGAGTCGATATGCCTACGATCTGGGCGACATGGCGCGAGATCTCGCACATCTCTTGGACCACATCGGCATCCGTGCCGTACATCTGGTCGGCATGTCCATGGGGGGCATGATTGCGCAGACGTTTGCGGCACGCTATCCCAAGCGGACAGCATCGCTGACGTCCATTTTTTCGACGACCGGTGCGACGAATGTCGGCCAGCCCAGTACCTTGATTCGCCTGTCTATGCTGAGGAAGCCCTCCACCAGCCGTGAAGCGCGGATTCGAGACTATATGCGCTCGGCCCGGTACATTGGGTCTACCCGGTTTGAGATGAATGCACATGCGATCAGGCGCTATGCGGAGCAGGCATGGGATCGTAGTCTGGGGCGCGCGCATGAAGGCGTGGCCCGTCAGATCGCGGCGATCATGAAGTCCGGAGACCGCACCGCTGAGCTGAGCCGGATCACGGCACCCACGCTGGTCATCCATGGCGATCGTGATCCACTGGTCGCAACCAGCGGTGGTTATGCAACGGCGGCGGCGATTCCGCATGCCCGGTTGGTGCTGATCGCAGGGCTTGGGCATTTTATTGCCGTAGATGCTGTGCCGACGTTATTTGACTTGATCGTCGGACATACCCGGCGTGCGGTGAAGCTGCGTGTCGTCGATGAACTGGTGGCCTGACGGTCTGCCACATGGTCTGATCGATATCGTGGCTAAAGCATGGGGATGAGGAACAGCGTGATGAAAAATTTTAAGCAAAAAATCGTGGTGATCACAGGTGCGGGATCGGGGATGGGGCGGGCATATGCCATGGCGTTTGCCCGTCTGGGTGCCCGTGTGGCACTGAATGACTACAGTGAGACGGGCCTCGGCGAAACCGTACAGCTCGTCAAAGCGCGTTATCCAGACGCCGTGATCTATAGTCGTGCCTTCGATGTGGGTGATCGGGATGCCATGTATGCCTTCGCTGATGAAGTCAAACAGACGCTGGGCAATGCGCATGTGATCATCAACAATGCCGGGATGAGTGGCGGTGGCGTAGCAGTCACAGCCTTGGATGATCAGTTGTTTGATCGCACACTGCAGGTCAATTTTTTTGGTGTGGTGTATGGTACGCGGGCATTTTTGCCGCAGCTTGAGGCGAATCAGGAAGGGGCTATTATCAATGTCTCCAGTGTCTTTGGCTTCATCGGCACGCCCGGCTCATCGGCGTATTGTGCGTCGAAATTTGCCGTCCGCGGATTTACCGAATCGCTGATGGTCGAGCTCTACGGCAGCCCAATCTCTGTGCATCTGGTGCATCCGGGCGGCATCAAAACCAATATTGCCAGCCAGTCCGGGCAGGGTCAGGCGTTTGCCGAGCGGTTTTTAAAGACCGATGCGATGGAGACGGTCAATCATGTGATTGAGCGCGTCATGGCAGGGCAGCCGCGCATCGTCTACGGGTATCGCGCAACGCAGGTGTGGCTGGCATCGTGGATGCTGCCGCTCAAGCTGCGTAATCGATTGATTTATCGGCAGATGATGAAGCTGGCAGGGAGCCGGACCTCATCATCGCATTGAGCCGCAAAAGAGTCTTGAATTAAAAACCAGAGGAACCGATGAAAATCCATCATTTGAACTGCGGGACGATGTGCCCGGTATGTCAGCGACTGGTCAATGGACACGGGAGCTGGATACAGCCCGGTCGTATGGTCTGTCACTGTCTGCTGATCGAAAGCTCGGATGGCCTGATATTGGTGGATACCGGTATGGGCAGTCACGATGTCGAGAATCCGGATAAACGTTTGGGCAAAGCCTTTGTGTCTATCGCCCGACCACGTCTATCGATGGCGGAAACGGCAATTTCGCAG
>JASLEL010000009.1 GCA_030151145.1 Aquirhabdus sp.
CCGCCCTGACACCAGACCGGCATATCGCGATGCTCTGGTTGACTCTGCAGATAGTCACGCACCCGCTGCAGCAGGACATAGCTGCTCTCGGCGCCGCTTAAGCCCCCGCTCTCCTGTCCTTTGGCGATGATGCCGACCGCACCCATCTGCAATGCGATGGCCACATCCTCAATCGAACACACTTGAGCGATGACCGGCACCCGACGCCAGTCTGCCGGCAGCGGTGTGGTTGCTGCGCTGATCACGAATCGCACGGTTGGCGGCAGCTCTACGCCCGCCAGACTGACGGCATCAGGTACACGCAGCCCCAGATAGGATTGACCGCACAAGGTATCGAGTGCCGTCAGCAGTAGAGACCACTGAGCCTGATCCCGCCCCAGATCAATTGCGGTTGGCACGCCATGACGACACAGCACCTGCATGAGTGCCAGATCGGGAATTTCATACGGCGTGATGGCAAGCAGACTGGACGTGCTCAGCATATCAAGTGTACTTGACGCGTCTTGAGATACTTCAAACATAAAAAGGTCAACACTCAAAAAATTTTTTAATCCGGGGTTTCGTTCTTTGAATCAGCTCAATCAGATACATCGGCAATTGGCATGCCAATACGACGAACGGTTATTCCATGCGACGAATATTGTTGGTGGAATAATAAATCAATCCTTGTTTCTTTTTGATTATACTCAAGCTTATCGAAACAACCAGTCCTTAGTCTCAATAAAACGTGCAGCAGTTAACACTTAAGTCTCACACCTGATGTTTTTTTTATCAGACGCATGTCTGTTTTTTGGGCGCACAATCAAGTACGCTAAAGCGGCGACCCATCAACGACGAGGATTGAGACAATTGAGCGACGATGACCGAATCACCGGCAATTTAATGTAAATTTATGTAACCAAACATATACCCTAACAATCAATTATTACACTGCCACTGGCGTCATGCCACCCGACTTGGGTTTTGCACTTTTTTGCAGGTTTTCTGATATGCGTTTGTCATTCTTGCTCTGTTCTTCGCTTGCCGCTTGTACGCTCTCATCCTCGGCTTTCGCATTAGATCTGCTGCAGGCGCTGAACCTTGCAGAGCAGAACGACCCCAACTTTGCCGCGACCCGCACCGCGCATAGTCTGGCGGCACAAGCCCCCGCATCGGCCCGCGCCGCCTTGCTGCCCCATGTGACGGCCAATGGCAGTATCACCCGCAACCAGTTGCGTCAGGATCAGATCACCATCATTCCAGATGTCGCCAGCGTCGGTGGGCGCAGTAATTACACCACCACCACCTGGGGTGCCCAGATTACCCAGCCGCTGTTTGACTGGTCTGCATTCAATCAGTTCAAAGCCGCCAAGTCCCAGCAAAGCCGTGACGACGCCAAAGCCGATTATCAGCATCAAAAGCTGATCCTGCAGGTCGCTGAAGCCTATCTTGCCGTCTTGCGTGCAGAAGAAGCCTTAAGCCTTGCAGGCAACCGCGAAAAATCTCTGGGCAAAAAACTGGAAGAAAATCAGGCCAAACTGAAAGTCGGTCTGACCCCAAAGGTCGATGTGCTCGAAAGTCAGGCCCAGCACGACAGCGCCTATAGCCAACGCCTGACCGCTGAAAATCAACTGAACAACAGCAAAGAGACTCTAAGCGCCTCCATCGGTCGTCCTGTGAGCAACATCGCCCCGCTGATTGATCATTTCCCGGTCGCATCACCCATGCCGAATGACATCGACGCATGGAGCACGCTGGCGCTGGCGCACAACCCACAGCTCAAGGCTTTAAGCAGCGATGTCGATGCCAGCCGCTCGACGCAGTCCGCACTTAAAGGTGGCTATCTGCCGCAGATCAATGCCATCGCCAGCTACAACGACCTGCACAATACCGGCAACGACAGCTTTGCCGCCTCCTTAAGCTCAGGCAAAGGCACTACGGTCGGTATCGAAGCGCGCTGGAACCTGTTTGATGGTGGACAGACACGCGCAGGGACCCAGCAGGCCGCCTATCAGACAGAGCTGGGCAAACTGCAGCTCGCCTCGGCCCAGCAGTCGATCCGCAACCAGACCCGCTCCCTGTTCCTGATGGTCAATACCGATGCCTCCCGTATACAGGCAGCACGCCAGACCGTCGCATCGGCGCAGATGGCTTATGAGACCATGGAATCCGGCTATCAGGTCGGCAACCGCAGCATCGTCGATCTGCTTTCGTCCGAATCCAATCTCTATGCTGCCCGCAATGACCTCTCCGAGGCGCGCTACGACTATGTCGCACATAGCCTTGAGCTCTATGCCTCCGCCGGCATGCTGGATGAGAGCGTCATTAACCGTATCAATGAGTGGCTTGCGCACTGACATAGATCATGCACAAGCACACGGTGAATTTTAAATATCGATAGATGACGAAGAAATCGTCGTAAGTTGATCAATGGTGTTCATAGCTGCTCAAATGGTGCAATCAGTGCTGATATCACCTGAAAAAGTGCAGAGGTCTGCAGCGCTTCAGCGTCTTCGCGAAACGAGTAATACACTTCGGGCTCACCGCCAGCCACAAAAATACCGACGGTATAACACAAGACACCCTCGGCGCGATCCCGAGTAATACCATTCGCTTTTTCCGTAGAATCACTCCACACCTGATCATGACTCAAGCAAGCTTGAGGATACTGACTGCGAATCCGATACACCTCCGCAAATAAAAGCACCCTCGTTGCATCAGAAATATCAAACAGATAACTCTTCACGACATTGTTTCGCCATGGATAGCCTTTGATGGGATAGGTCAACGTCGCGCCACAGCCACCCTCCTCCGGCATGCCAAATTGACATCTGGCTAACATCCTAGCCTCCTCACCCGGCCGAAAGTAGAACAACTGACGTGCCATTTCCCGCGCCTTCTATCCCGAATACGATTGAAAACAGTAATAGCAGCAGACCAACTGGCTGGCAATTGATTTCATGACCTGTATGATGGAACAATACTCGGAGATCCACACCAGATCCTTCGCGATGAATACGCCCCGCACCCACATCACTCGCATTATCTGTATCATCGCCCTGATCCTGTTTTGCATCGCGATGAAATTCTATTTTAGCCCGGTCTATCATCCGTGCCGGGATCATGGCGAGACGATCAGCAACTGCGTGATAAAAACCTTTCTGCAATAATTCCCATTAAGTAACCTCCATCAAACATGATCATTAAATCATATTTAATGATCATATTAATCTGAGCTATGGCATGATTATGCCAAGCCATCTCTGAGCAAATTAACTTCTCGCACCCATCCCAGTCACCGATTAATCATTTTTTAAGCAATATTTCTGAATTATTAAAAATATTTCCGCTTTACATCTTTTCATTCTCAAGATCTCATGTATATTAAAATGGTAACTGGATCACCGATTATTTGGCACTGTCTTACAGTCGCCAAAAGCGGCGTCTAGGCACCGCTGCAAGGCATGCAGCTGATAAAACGGACTTAATTTTGAGGAATAGGATATTCCAGCGCCCATTTTGCAGTTCTGCAGGATGTCAGTGCCTTATTATCTAAAATTTCTCTGAATAAATAAGCCCAATATCCGACTCTTCACGGACTGTGTAATGCTGCGCATTGCACAGCAAGGAAGTCTTTATCCAAAATTTAATAACAGGGAGTTATTATGAAAAAATCTTTACTGGCAATGCTCATGCTATTCGGTGCTGGGATGGCACACGCAGACAGCCCATGGATCATTAAAATCGGCGCATCCGATGTCATCCCCAAAGGCAATGGCGGGACACTGGCCAATGCGTTCACGGCATCGGCCTCCAATGATGTCCAGTTTACCCCGTCTATCGAATACGCCTTTGACCACCACCTGTCCGCAGAGGTGTTATTAGCTACCCCTTTCACCCATGATGTCTACCTGAATGGCACCAAAGCCGCTTCGTTTAAGGACCTGCCACCGACCGTGACCTTGAAATACACCTTTGATGGTGTCAACGGCATCCGCCCGTACTTTGGTCTGGGCGTCAACTACACGCTGGTCTGGGGTGAAAAAACCGTCGGCCCGATTGCCGGTAATAAAGCCGAAGCCGGTAACAGCCTGGGCATGGCGGGTCTGATCGGTGTGCAGTACGACATCCCCAATACCCCTTATGGCATCGCGCTGGATCTGCGCCGGATCGATATCGCCAGCCAGATGAAGCTGAATGGCAACAAGATCGGCACCTTAAATGTCGATCCATGGGTAGTCGGCATCGGCGGGACCTACCATTTCTAAAGGCAGGGCCTGCCCTCCATAAAGCAAACAGCCATAAAAAAAGCCACCGCATGGTGGCTTTTTTTATCAGCAGTAGAGGACGTATGCGTTATTGATTACGCTGGCTGATCGCTGTGCCTGCGGCACCGCCCACGGCAGCACCGATCGCACTGCCATTGTCGCCGCCCAGCATCTGCTCGCCGACTACAGCACCCACACCACTGCCGATGGCCGCGCCGACACTGGTCCGACGCGAGGCACCCGATGTCGAGGCTGCCACGCCACCGCCCAGTGCTGCACCTACCGCAGATCCGGTACTGCCGCCGACGTTATTGCCCAGAATGGCACCCAGTGCACCACCGCCAGCAGCTGCGCCCATGTGCTGGTTGTCTGGAGACATCGCGCAGGCGGTCATCATTGCTGTCGCAGCCATCACACTGCCGATCATTGCCATCTTAAAAACTTGTGCTGTAGCCATTTTTTCACCTAGTTCAAAATCATTGATACCAAAAGAGTTCTGCAATTCCTGCACAAGCTCATTCTGGGCGCCATTACAGCAGGCTGACCTTGTGGTCGCATCCCCGTATTGTGGTAATTTTTTGATGTTTTTGTAGATTAAGCCAATTTATGCACATTTTTTACGCAATGCTAACGCAGCAGCCATGCGCATCATCCTGCACCTTGCATCATCGGCAAAGTCATCAACAAAAAAAACCGCCCTTAAGGCGGTCACGACATCACCAGCAGACAGTGTCTGGTGCTCACTGCTTACCGCGCAATCGCTGCTGATGTGGCGTGCTGCCGGTCCAGCGTTTATAGGCGCGGGTAAAGGCACTCTGATCCGAGTAGCCCAGCAACTGTGCAATATCGCTGAGTTGAATATCCTGCTGCAGATATTGCCAGCACAGATGTTGCCGCACCTCGTCCAGCACCTGCTGAAAGGTGGTGTCATTCTCGGTCAGCCTGCGCTGTACGGTCCGCGTGCCCATATACAGTCGCGCTGCCAACGCTTCAACCGTCGGCTGCCCATCCTGACACAAGCGGGCCAGATGCTGCTGCACCTTATGCATAAACTCATCAGTCTTGGGCAAGGCCTGCAACGCCAGATCGGCCTGCTGCTGCAGGATATCGAGCAACGTCTTGTCCGGCTGCGCGATGGGGATATTCAGGTAAGCCAGCGGAAACACCACGCTGGCCCAGCCCGAATGAAAATAGACCGGACAGCCATAGTAGTGCTCAAAAGGCACGACCGAGGGCGGCGTCTGCATCAGATTGATTCTCGTCGGCGGCAAAGACTGATTGACCAGTTGTCTGGAAAACTGAATCAAAATCGCAATGCCCAACTCCAACACGATCGGATCAATCTGCGGATCATGCTCCCAGCGTAGCTCAATCGTCTGCTCATCCATGATCACCTGCATTTCTTCAACCACAGTGATGATGAGCTTGCGATAGCGACGCAGACAGGCCAATGCTTCTGCCATATTGGCACAGGCATGCAAGAGATAACCCACCACCCCCAGATGCCCCGTGCGAATCAGGCTGGCGATCTGCAAGGTCATGTCTGGCTCCTGCAAGTGATTGGCCAGTTGCCTGAGCAAGGCTGCAAATTGCAATACGGGTACGGGTTGCCCGCTCTCCTGCGTATGCTTGATCAGTGCCACCTGAGCCGCATCAAAAACATCCGGCAAAGCCAGTCCGCGTGACTGCACATACTGCGCCACGAGCACGAGATGACCACCGTTAATGACAATGTCCGTTTTCATGGCATGATTTGTATAAAATTTGGCGAAGCTTGTCAAAACTTTTTTGAAGGGATGCGCAATACTGACCACACTGAAACACTGATATGGTAGGTACACTCATGAACAGCGCAGTCCTCTCCCATGACCATCAAGACCGCTATCACGTCGATATCGAAGTGCGGCGTGATCTGGATTTCAAGCTCGCCGAGCATATGCCGCGTTACTGGTTTGGCGGTAATCCGGTCAAGACTCGCCTGTTCGATGCCTTGAGTCTGAGCTTCCCTGATGGCGAGCGCTATTTCATCAGCAGTGTGCGACTGTTTCGCGATCAGATCACCGATCCCGATCTTAAAGCCCGTGTGGCCGACTTTATCAAACAGGAAGCCCAGCATGGCATCGCCCACGATCATATGAATCAGCAAATGATCGAGCAAGGCATGCCGATGGATCAGATGCTGGGTTTTCTGAAAAAACGCTTTGATGCCATGCTCAAAACCCGTAGCCCCGAATACAACATCGCCATCACCGCTGCCAGTGAACATCTGACCGCCCTCATGGCCGATTGTTTCTATAGCAAAAAAGCCACCCTCGCC
>JASLEL010000110.1 GCA_030151145.1 Aquirhabdus sp.
GCGATGGGCCCCAGCAGACGCCCGCACCGCCCGCCCCGCCCCGCCGCCCCTGCCCCCCGGCCCCCGCCGCGCCCGGCCCGCCCCCGGCCCCCCCCCGGCCGCGACCGCCTCGGTGCCCACCGCCACGACGTGGTGCCTGCGATGATTTGTCACTGGTTGCCTCTTTGTGCGCGGTGAGGGTATATGTTCGGGTGGTCCATACGGCGGCATTCAGATGAGAGACAGGGTCTTGGTAAGGCAGATAGCGACTCTTCATCAGCGCATCCTGTGCCGCTTGATCCAGCACGGTCACGCCGGATGAGGTCACGATAGCCGTATCCACCACATCGCCTGCTTCATTGACCAGTGCCTTGACCACGACTTTGGCCGTCCCGCCACCGGGGAGCTGATCATTACGATAGTCCGGTGTCTCATCACGCAGGATATCGAGGTGATCCGCCGTTTGGGTGGGTGGATTGGCCTTCAGCGCCTGATTGTTTAGCACAGGCGCTGCATAGATAGGGCGCATCTTGACGGGGCTACTTGGCGGGCTAACAGGTGCAGATGCATCATCGGCATGCGCAAGACTCGCACCCGCGACCGCCAGTACAACAAAAAGAAGTTTACGACTCATCTCATAACCCAAGCAGCAAAATAAACCCTAAGCTACGGGATAAAAACGGATGCGGTATGAAGGGATTGTGGTCTTTGCTTAGACTGATCAGGTGTCTTTTAACCCATCAGCCGCCCGATCAACACCGGCACTGCCGTCTCCGTACGTAGAATCCGATCTCCCAGACTCACCGCCTGCACGCCTTGCGCACGCAGAAGATCAATCTCAAATGGCACCAAGCCCCCTTCCGGTCCCACCACCAGCACGGTAGGCTGCGTCAGGCCAAACGGCGCGGGAATATCGGCATAAGGATGCGCTACTAATGCAACTTTATCCTGTATGAGCGCAGGTAACTCATCCTCAATAAAGGGCCGGAAGCGCTTTTTCACCTCGATCACAGGCGGCACCGTATCCCCCGCCTGCTCAAGCCCAAGGCGCACCAGCTCGTCAAACTCACCAAACACCTGACTCTGCCAGTAGCTCTTCTCCACCCGATTACTCTGAATCAGGATCAGCCGCTCTACACCCAGCGTCACCAGATCCATCAGCATACGCCGTAGCGCGATAGGACGTGGCAATGCAAGTACGAGCGTCAAGGGAAGCTTGGCAGGTGGTGGCGTGATCACCTCAATCTGAGTGAAGGTGATGGCATCCGGCGCGATGGACTCAATCACTGCCGTACCTTTAAGCCCATTGCGGATACCGACTTTAAGCGTATCACCCACGGCCAGATTGAGCGTCTCATGGATATGCTTTAGACGTCTTAAGTCAGTCAGGGTCGCCCGACCATCGATCACATCGTGGGGCTCTAATAACAGCAGATTCATCGTGCACAGCCCCGCCCGATCACCTGATCCAGAAGATCCAACTGCCGCTGAAGCGCGCCTTGATTCGCCTGCATGACCTGCTGCGCGGCCTCCGATGCGGTCGCATGTGCACCCTCATCCGTCAGTAAGTTAAGCCAGACATGCTCTACCGCATCGGCATCAGCCACCTGTACCAATGCCCCAGCTTCGATCAGTTGCTCAACGATCTTGGCGAAATTAAAGGTATGCGGCCCCATCACCACCGGCACACCAAGACGCGCAGGCTCTAAAGGATTATGCCCGCCCGTCTCGGACAGCGAACCACCGACAAAGGCGACCTTGGCCAATGCATACCACGCCCACGCTTCGCCCATACTATCAGCGAGGAATACTGCCGTATCCGGTAAAACCGAGCCCAGCTCAGAGCGGCGGCTCCAAACAAAGCCCTGTTCGCGGATCAATCCTGCCACGCGCTCAAAGCGCTCCGGATGACGGGGTACCAAAATCAGCAAGGCATTGGGAGCGCTTTCCCGTAGTCGCTTGAATTGCACCAGCAGCTCCGCCTCTTCCGGCTCATGGGTACTGACCGCCACGATGACAGGACGATCATCCAAGTGCCATTCGGCTTTGAGCTCATCAGCCAACTGTAAGAGATGTTCAGGCGGATTTAGGTCAAACTTCAGGCTTCCCGTGACCACCACTTTATCAGGATCAGCACCCAGACCAATAAAGCGCTCCGCCGTCGCCTGATCCTGAGCAGCAATCATGGCCAAATGCTGCATCATCGGGGTCATGAGTCCGGGAAATTTGCCATAGCCCTTGGCTGAGCGTGCCGAGAGACGCGCATTCATGAGTAAAGATGGAATGCCGCGATGATGCAGCTCGGACAACAGATTAGGCCAGATCTCGGTCTCGATCATTAGCATGGCGCAGGGCTGATAGAGCGACACCATGTCGTGCATCAGATGTACAGTATCAACCGGCAGGAAATGCTGCGCCAGTTGGCGGCGAGCCATCGCCTCGCTAAAGAGCGTGCGTACGCGAGCAGCCCCCGTACGTGTGGTATTGGTGACAAGGACAGGCAATCCTTTATCCAATAAATGCCGAATGATCGGCTCAGCGGCATTGGTCTCCCCGACCGACACCGCATGCACCCACACCGGACGACGCACGATAGGCGCAGGCAACGGCCCAAAGCGCTGCCAGACCTCGCGCTGATAGTCACTCTCATGCCGCGAGCGCAGAAAAACACGCAGCCGATACAGCGGTAGAATCAATGCCAGCAGCGCGCGATACCAGAACGGTGTCGATCGCAGCAACGGACTCTCAAACATCGGCAAGCTCCGGCACAAACGCCCCACAGGGCAAGCATAAAAACGCGACAGAAATAATGATGATTTATCGTTATCTGGCCTATGATAAAGCAAAAGGCCTCGGCACCGCATCTACGACCTTCGCCTACAACCCGCTCACACGCAAAATATCTCCATAATTAATAAGAAAAAATCAACAATATGCTATAAATCCACTTACTCTCCCTCACAGATCAACAATATGACTTTCAGCATCCATGACAATAATTTTGTTTATAACAGCCGATTCGGAGGAGACACAACGCCGCTTTTTACCTGCGATGCCGTCGATTTAAACGTTTTAAACGGCAGATCAGCCCTGATGTACACCGTCGAAAAAGCGCTGGCACAAGACGCCGACCTCACCAATGCCCATCTGGCATTTACGAACTTCAGGAGGCTGGTGGTCAAAAACAAACGGTTAGAACGTATTGATTTTTCTTTTTGCTTCTTCGAAGCAAATATTCAAGATATCAATAACTCAAAATATACCTTGTTTGAAAATGTCACTTTTATTGACTGTAAGTTTGATCATGCTGAATTTAGCACGCTGAAAATGGCACATTGTCATTTTCAGGGATGCACCTTCGGCGACAGCATGCTGTCGTTCGTGAATTTTTCCTCATGTACGTTTAATCAGACCAATTTCAAAACTGCCCGATTTCATTCTGTTGAGTTTAA
>JASLEL010000129.1 GCA_030151145.1 Aquirhabdus sp.
TGCTTTTAGAGGTGTTGTCATGAAAGTTCGTGCTTCAGTAAAACCAATGTGCGGTAACTGTAAAGTTGTACGCCGCAATGGAGTGGTTCGCGTGATTTGCAGCGTTGAACCTCGTCACAAACAGCGTCAAGGTTAATTTTCCGAGTTAACCGCGATTGTCTGTTGATTTTTGTAGGTAAAGTACGATATCATTCGCCCCTTCTTTTAGTGGGTGAATGTTTCGGCTTTACCTGCATTTGTTGTACTACTTAAAAAGTGTAGTATTTGGAGAGAGTTGTATGGCACGTATTGCCGGTGTCAATATTCCGGATAATAAGCATGCTGTCATTTCGTTGACTTATGTGTTTGGCATTGGCCGTCACACCGCTACCAATATTTTGGCAGCGACTGGGATTGCTCCAACCACCAAAGTACGTGAGTTGTCTGATGTGCAGCTCGACGCGATCCGCGCCGAAGTTGCAAAGCTGACGACCGAAGGTGACCTGCGCCGCGAAATATCCATGAATATTAAGCGTTTGATGGACTTGGGCTGCTACCGCGGTCTGCGTCATCGTCGTGGTTTGCCAGTCCGTGGTCAACGTACCAAGACTAACGCACGTACTCGTAAGGGTCCGCGCAAACCGATCAAGAAATAATTGCTTTTAAGGAAGCTAAAAGATGGCTAAAGATACACGTGTCCGTAAAAAGGTCACTCGCACCGTCTCTGAGGGGATGGCACACATTCATGCATCTTTTAATAACACCATTGTGACCATTACCGATCGTCAAGGTAATGCACTGGCTTGGGCCACCTCCGGTGGACAAGGCTTCCGTGGTTCACGTAAATCGACGCCGTTTGCTGCTCAGGTAGCAGCCGAAGTTGCAGGTAAAGCTGCACTCGAATACGGTCTGAAGAATCTGGATGTACTGGTCAAAGGACCAGGCCCGGGTCGTGAGTCCGCGGTACGTGCGCTGGGCGCAGTGGGTTATAAGATCAATAGCATTACCGATGTGACACCAATCCCTCACAACGGTTGCCGTCCGTCCAAAAAGCGTCGCGTCTAAGGAGAATCATTCATGGCTCGTTATATTGGTCCAAAATGCAAGCTCTCCCGTCGCGAAGGGACAGACCTGCAGTTGAAATCTGGCGTTAAACCATTTGACGTCAAAACCAAAAAATCGGAAACCCCGCCTGGCCAACACGGTCAAAACCGTAGCGGCAAGCAATCCGAATATTCGCGTCAGCTGCGCGAAAAGCAAAAAGTACGTCGTATCTACGGTGTGCTTGAGCGTCAGTTCAGCAACTATTACAAAGAAGCAGCGCGTTCGCGTGGCGCAACCGGTGAAAACCTGCTGCAACTGCTGGAAAGCCGTCTGGATAACGTGGTTTACCGCATGGGTTTCGGCTCGACTCGCTCTGAAGCGCGTCAGCTCGTCAGCCATCGCAGCGTAACCCTGAAACGTGCCGGTCGTGACGAAGCAATCCGTGTCAACATTGCATCGATTCAGGTTCAGCCTGGTGATGTGATCGCGATTCACGAAGGTGCCAAGACCCAACTGCGTATCAAAAACGCCGTTGAGCTGGCCGTTCAGCGTGGTATTCCAGCCTGGCTGGATGTCGATCATGGCAAACTGGAAGGTGTATTCAAAGCCCGTCCAGATCGTGCTGATCTGCCTGCTGAAATTAACGAAAGCTTGATCGTCGAATTGTATTCGAAATAATCCATTGAGGGGGCAAATATGAGTACTGCTAACGAGTTTCTTACCCCACATGCGATTAAGGTCGATGCGGTGTCAGGAACTACGGCGAAAGTGATTCTCGAACCACTCGAGCGTGGTTTCGGTCATACGCTGGGTAATGCTTTGCGTCGGATTCTGCTGTCTTCGCTGACTGGTGCAGCGGTAGTCGAAGCGGAAATCGATGGTGTAGAGCATGAGTACAGCACGCTCGAAGGCCTGCAACAGGACATCGTGGAGTTGCTGCTGAACCTGAAAGGTCTGGCAATCAAACTGTTTGAACAGGATGAAGCAACTCTGACGCTGGACAAGCAAGGCCCGGGTGTGGTCACCGCAGCCGACTTGCAATTGCCGCACAACGTTGAAATTGTGAATCCAGACCATGTGATTGCCCAGCTGGGTGCAAATGGTCATTTGAAAATGCGTTTGAAAGTTGTTCGTGGTCGTGGTTACGAGCCTGCTGATGTTCGTTACCCCGAAGGCGAAACCCGTCCGGTCGGACGCCTGCAGCTGGATGCCAGCTACAGCCCGATCAAGCGCGTGTCCTATACGGTCGAAAACGCCCGTGTGGAACAACGTACCAATCTGGACAAACTCGTGATCGAGCTTGAAACCAATGGTACGGTAGATCCAGAAGAAGCGATCCGCAAAGCTGCGACCATTCTGCAGCAACAGATTGCGATCTTCGTCGATCTGCAAAAAGACCACGCACCAGAGCCGGTTGCCAGCCGTGAAGAAGTGGATCCAATCCTGCTTCGTCCGGTCGATGATCTGGAACTGACGGTACGTTCCGCGAACTGCCTCAAAGCAGAAAACATTTATTACATTGGCGATTTGGTTCAGCGTACTGAAGTTGAACTGCTCAAGACTCCAAACCTGGGCAAAAAGTCGCTTACCGAAATCAAAGATGTATTGGCATCGAAAGGTTTGTCGCTCGGATTGCGTCTGGATAACTGGCCACCCGCCAGCCTGCGCGTTGATGATCGCTTCGCCTATCGTAGCCGCTGAAATAGGATAAATCACCATGCGTCATCGTAATAGTGGTGTGAAACTGGGTCGCACAAGCAGCCACCGTAAAGCTATGTTCCAGAACATGGCCAACTCGCTGTTTGAGCATGAGCTCATTAAAACCACCTTGCCTAAGGCCAAAGAACTGCGTCGCGTTGCCGAACCGCTGATCACTCTGGCTAAAGTTGATTCCGTTGCTAACCGTCGTCTGGCATTTGCGCGTACGCGTAGCCCAGCCATGGTCGGTAAACTGTTCACCGTTCTGGGTCCGCGTTACAAGACCCGTAACGGCGGCTATCTGCGTGTACTGAAAGCTGGCTTCCGTGCTGGCGACGCTGCACCGATGGCTTATGTCGAACTGGTTGACCGTCCAATCGGTACCGCAGCTGCAGTTGAAGCTGAATAAGCTTCACTCGATAAAAAAACCGGCCCATGTGGCCGGTTTTTTTATGTCTGAAAATGACGTCAGGCGTGAGACTGTCCCAGTAGATTCAGCGGGATTTTTAAATAACGCTGACCATTACTTTCTGCGGGCGGGAGTGCGCCGGCCCGGATATTGATTTGGATAGAGGGAATCATCAGCGTTGGCAGCCCGAGGCTGGCATCACGTGCTTTGCGCATGCTGGTGAAGGTTGCTTCATCAATCCCGTCGCGGATGTGGATATTGTGCTGGCGCTGCTCGGCAACGGTGGTTTCCCATGCAGGCGCGCGTGCATGGGGTGGATAATCATGGCACATCATCAGGCGTGTCGCGGGCGGCAAGCTCAGGAGTTTTTGCACCGACTCATATAAGGCATGTGTACTGCCACCCGGGAAGTCACAGCGTGCGGTACCGACGTCCGGCATAAAGAGGGTATCGCCAACAAAGACCATATTACCAAACTGATAAGCCATGTCTGCCGGGGTATGGCCCGGGACCAGATGTGCGATCCCTGTAAGCTGTCCAATCTGGATCTCTTCCTGATCCTTCAATAGATGATCAAACTGATCTGCCTGTGCGGCAAAGGCATGCTCCAGATGAAAGAGGGTATTGAAGGTCTGCTGTACCTCACAGATCCGTTCGCTGATGGCGATACGGCCGCCCAGTTGCTGCTTCAGATAATGTGCGCTACTTAAGTGGTCCGCATGGGCATGCGTCTCCAGTATCCAGGTCAGTCGAAGCCCTTGTGCCTGGATAAACGCAATCAATTGATCTGCCGAATGGGTGCTGGTACGTCCCGAACGGGCATCATAGTCCAGTACCGGATCAATGATGGCAGCATGGCCGTGTGGCTGATCGTAGACGATATAGCTGACGGTTTGTGTGGCAGGATCATAGAAAGCTTGGACGTTTGCTTGCATGGTTCACCCCGCATAATATTTATACAATATACTTGATTGAATAATATTATTCAATATAATGTTAAAGTGTAAATTGATTTGGAGCTATCATGAGCGAAACGGAAGTTCGAAAGATGCGTTCAGATGATGCCTTGGCGATGATGACACTGATGCGTTTGGCAGTCGGGGAGGCAACACGGGTGCTGCGTGCATTGGCGAATGAAGATCGTCTGCTGCTGCTATGTCAGCTCAGCCAGGGCGAGATGTCGGTCAATGAGTTGGAAGCGACACTTGGCATCCGCCAACCGACCTTGTCGCAGCAGTTAGGCGTGCTGCGCAGTGAGGAGCTGGTCTCTACACGCCGCGAAGGTAAGCGGATTTATTATCAGGTCGCGCGTCCGGACGTGCTGACACTGCTACAGACGCTGTATGGGCTGTATTGCCCGCAGGTTTAAGACGCTATGAGGAGGTCGTGATGGATTGGGTGCACTTTACGCCGTATGCGGCATTGCTGGGTGGTTTGCTGATCGGTGTCGCGGTGGTGCTGTTGCTCTGGTTTAACGGTCGTATCGCGGGGATCAGCGGGATTGTCGGTGGATTGCTGCGGCCGCAGATCGGTGAGGTGGGCTGGCGTGTGGCATTCGTGTTGGGCTTGCTGCTGTCACCATGGCTGTATGGCATGTTCCGACCGCTGCCAGAGATTCACGGCGCGGCGTCCACGGGGCTTTTGATCGTAGCCGGTCTGCTGGTGGGTGTGGGTACGCGCTATGGCTCTGGCTGTACCAGCGGACATGGGGTGTGCGGGTTATCACGCTTCTCGTTGCGATCCTTGGTCGCGACGGCAAGTTTTATGCTGGTCGGGGCGTTGACGGTGTTTGTTGCCCGGCATGTGCTGGCATGAGGAGTACATCATGAAAAATCTGTTTGCAGGGCTTGCCGGTTTGATCTTTGGTCTTGGTCTGATCGTAGGTGGGATGGTCAATCCGGCCAAGGTGCTGGCTTTTCTCGATGTGACAGGTCTGTGGGACCCTTCGCTGGCTTTCGTGATGGGTGGGGCGCTCGCGGTTGCGTCACTGGGTTTTTATCTGTTGCGCGGTCGGGCACATTCGCTGCTGGGTCTGCCGATCCAGTTACCAAAGAAAAGCCCGATAGATCGGCCTTTGGTCGTGGGCAGTCTGCTGTTTGGTGCAGGCTGGGGCTTGGCGGGGATTTGCCCGGGGCCTGCGCTGGTGCTGGTCGGGTCTGGTGTCCCCGCCGGTCTGATTTTTGTCGCTGCGATGCTGGCGGGTATGGCGCTGTATGAGTGGTTGCTTAAGGCGCATTAAGACGGATTGGCCGTGAGGTGTGAGTAAGATGGTGAGTTTATTGCTGCTCGGGAGTCTGGTTGGGCTGGTACTGGGGTTGACGGGTGCTGGCGGTGGGGTACTGGCCGTGCCTGCGCTGATGGTGAGTCAGGGTTGGAGCGTGACGCAGGCAGCACCTGTGGGGATACTCGCGGTGACGGGCTCGGCGTGGATGGGTGTGATCGAAGGGCTGATCCGGCGTCTGGTGCGCTATCGGGCAGCGATCTGGATGGCACTAACGGCACTGCCCATGACTGCGCTTGGTTTGCATGCTGCACAGGTGTGGCCTGTGAGAGTCTTGCAGGTGGGTTTTGCGCTGGTCATGGTGATTGTGGCGCTCCGGCTACTGTTCAGTCTACAACCAGAGGAGCACCTGCATACGGTATCTCTCAATCCCAATACCGGCCGTATCCGCTGGAATGTGCCCACGGCGATCGTGTTGGCTTTGATCGGCATGCTGAGTGGTTTTCTGACGGGGCTCTTGGGCGTGGGTGGTGGTTTTGTGCTTATTCCGGCCTTAAGTCGGGTCAGTGATATCAGTATGCACGGCATCGTCGCAACCTCGTTGTCTGTCGTCGCACTGGTGGGCAGTAGCAGCGTGATCATGCTGCTGGCGCAGGGTTATCCTTTTCCGTGGGCGATAGCGATACCGTTTCTCTCGGCAGCCATCATCGGGATGCTGGGCGGACGTATGCTGGCGCGGCGTTGGCCGGTGCATCTGGTCCAGCGTGGTTTTGCTGTATTTGTGCTCTTGGTGGCGATCAGTATGCTATATCGTGCCCTGTGAATGCGGTCCTTATCTCCGTATTCACATACCGTCTTTATCGTTGATCTGATCCACTTGTCGCCATAGATACCATGCCGCAGTGCTGCGATAGGGACTCCAGACCTTGCCAATCTCAGCCAGGGCTTTAGGCTTAGGCTGAGTTTCCAATCCTTTAAGGCGTTTCCAGCCTTCGCGTACACCAAAATCATCGACCGGCAGGATGTCGGGTCTGCCTAAGTGATGCATCAGAAACATCTCCACCGTCCATTGTCCGATGCCTTTGAGTTGCGTCAGGCGCTCAATCAGAGCGTCGTTGCTCATGGTTTGCGATTCCGCGAGCGTCGGCACCAGACCCGTCAGGGCATGTTCGGCAATGCCACGGATGGAGTTCATCTTGCTGGCCGAGAAGCCACAGCCCCGCAAGAGACTTTCGTCGGTATCCATGATGGCGATAGCCGAAGGGAAATCATGATCGGGATAGAGCGCCTTAAAGCGACCCAGAATGGCCGCTGCCGCTTTACCATGGATCTGCTGATGGGCGATGGCGTTGATCAGCGCCTGATAAGGCTCGTTGATTCCGGGCGTCAGAGGTGGGCGGACACCGACTTGCATGACTAAGCCTGCCCAGTCGTCGTCCAGCCGAGACAGGAAGGCTGCGGCATCGTCAAAATGCAAAGGAAGCGGGGCGCTGGTCATCGTCAGTCCTTGTGGTTGTCACCGTCATGATGGATTGAGCTTAACCCCTGCAGGATCATGGGTAAATAGCATCCAGTCAGTCTACTTTCCTAAAGGTCAGGTTAAAACGCACGCGCCGGGTAAGCGGGTGTATGCCTGCCATGAGAGGCTCGATACCATGATAGGCCATGCGTGCAGGCCCACCCCAGACCGCGACATCGCCATGCAGCAGCCGGTGGCGTGTCGGTCTTACGTCACGTTTTAGCCCGCCAAACAGAAATACCGCAGGCAGGCCCAGTGAGACGGAGACGATGGGGGAGGTCTGGTCGTTTTCGTCTTTATCTTGGTGTAGTGAGAGCTTGGCGTCGGCCTTATAGCAATTGATCAGACAGCAATCGGGGACGAAGTCCGCAAAACCTGCACTGGCAGCGGCAAAGGCGGCTAATTCAAACATGGTCGGGGTGATGGCAGGCCATGGCATTTGTGTCGCAGGATTGACTTCTGTATAGCGATAGCCCGCATGGTCGGAATGCCAACCATAGCGACCGCAACTGGTGGTCAGGACAGACATCTGTCTGCCGCCGGGTGTGATCATTTGCTTAAGGGGTGCCTGCGCGACGATCAGCCGGATGTCCTCCAGCAACTGCTCGGCGACGGGCAGGGCGGCATTGCGCAGGATACAGGCGCCTTCTGCCAGCGGAATGATGGCAGTGAGGTTGTCCGGATCCTGATCAAACAGATCCAGTGTCAAGAGGTCAGCTTTGGTCTGCATGATGGGTTGCGTTCCGGGTTTGCTCGGCCTCACGGCTCAGCAACGCCTGCTTGCGTGCCACACCCCAGCGATAGCCCGACAGATCGCCACCTTTACGGATGATACGATGACAGGGAATGGCGATCGCCAGTGTATTGGCGGCGCAAGCGGAAGCAATGGCACGGCTGGCTTTGGGCATGCCGAGACGTGCGGCGAGCTCGCTATAGCTTAAGGTGGTGCCGAGCGGAATGGCTTGCAACGCCTGCCAGACGCGCTGTTGGAATGCCGTGCCGCGGATATCGAGCGGCAGGTTGAGCGGTGCCGCCGGATCATCCACCCAGCCGACGACTTGCGCGACCCAAGCGTCGAATTCGGCATCCGGTGCAGTCAGGGCGGCACGCGGGAATTGAAGCTCCAGATCTCGAATCAGCGCATCAGGATCATCACCCAGAAAGATCGCGCATAGGCCTTTGGCACTGCGGGCGACGAGTATAGGGCCCAAGGCACACTCACCAATGGCGAACTGGATAGACTGTGCCTGACCACCTTTGCGGAAGGCGGTTGGGGTCATGCCAAG
>JASLEL010000141.1 GCA_030151145.1 Aquirhabdus sp.
AAAACGATTGCTCATCTCGCCCCCTATTTAATTCACGACAGCAACATGCTTAAAGGCACCGCAGCGGCGACCATGGTCAGTCAACACAAACAGGGGCCGATCACATCGGCCCCTGATTCAAAAATCACTCTTCGAGCAGACGCGCACTCATGGCAACGGTATTAAAGCCACCATCGACATAGAGGATTTCCCCCGTAATCGCCGAAGCCCATGGCGAGCACAGGAACAGCGCAGCATTGCCGACTTCCTCAATCGTGACATTGCGCTGCAGCGGCGCGATTTGGGCGTTGACGTCCAGCATCTTGCGGAAGCTCTTGATGCCACTGGCGGCAAGCGTACGGATCGGTCCTGCCGAGATGGCATTGACACGGATACCGTCACCGCCCATGCTGGTGGCGAGATAGCGTACACTGGCTTCCAGCGAGGCTTTGGCGAGGCCCATCACGTTATAGTTTGGCAGCACGCGCTCGCTGCCCTGATAGGTCAGAGTCAAGAGATTACCCTGACGGACCTGCAGGAGCGGACGCGCAGCACGGGCGATGGCGATGAAGCTATAGGCACTGATGTCATGGGCAATGCGAAAACCTTCGCGGTTGGTCACCGTCGTGAAATCACCATCCAGTTGATCGCCGGGCGCAAAGCCAATGGCATGAATCACACCATCCAGACCATCCCAGTGCTGGGCCAGATCGGTAAAGGTCTGCTCAATCTCCTGATCCAGTGCCACATCACAGGCAAAGACCAGCGTAGAACCAAAAGTCGCCGCGAACTCCTCAACACGCTTTTTGAGTTTTTCATTGGGATACGTAAAGGCCAATTCCGCACCTTCGCGGTGCAGGGCTTGGGCAATGCCATAGGCAATCGACAATTTACTGGCAATACCAGTCACCAAAAAGCGTTTACCCGATAACAGCATGACCTTCTCCTTCAATGGTTGATCAGGGCGGAAGCATTCCGAATGCGGCGATGACGGTATACAGCACATTGGCCAGTCACCGCACGCAGGATGGTTATTTTAGTAACATGTAACATTTCTGTCGGCCTTACTATTGTAGCGTATTCATCGTCATGTCTGACAAGTCCTGAAGCATCCCTGTGTAAGTGCTTCAATCGTGATGCCTAAACGACAGCTAGACCTGCCATCGCAATCAGTGCCTGCGTATACGCGTGCTGCGGATGTTTCATCAGCACCTCCGTCGGCTGGCACTCCACCACCTGTCCCCGGCGCATGACCAGCGTCTCCTGACAGAGTGCCCGTACCACAGCCAGATCATGGCTGATCAAGAGATAACTCAAGCCAAACTGATGCTGCAAACGACGCAGTAAATCAATCAGCGCCTGCTGGGTCATCCGGTCCACGCCCGCCGTCGGCTCATCCAGCACCAACAAGCGCGGCTTCAGGAGCAAGACGCGCGCCAGCCCAATCCGCTTGCGCTGGCCGCCAGACAGCTCATGCGGATAGCGATCCAACACATCCGGTGACAGCTCGACAGCGGATAATAACTCAAGGATACGAGACGTCTGGTCCGTCTTCAGCACATCGACATCGACCAGAATCTGACCAATGGTCATGCGCGGATTGAGACTGGCGCCCGTCTCCTGCAGCAGCATTTGCAACTGCGGCCTCAGTGGACGTAACGCTCGCTCAGATCGATTCGAGAGTAACTGTCCCTCAAAGCGGATTTCACCCTCACTTGCAATTAATCGCAGAATCGCGAGTGCCGCCGTCGTCTTGCCCGCACCGGACTCACCGACGATACCCAGCGATTGCCCCCGTAGCAGCCCGCAGGTCAACGACTGTACCGCATACTCAGACTGACGGTGAAAGACCCCGCGCCTGCCAGCATAGCTCACCGTCAGCTCATGTACGCCAAGCAACGGCACGGCATGAACAGGTGCGATGGGATCCGCCTGTCCAAGATCATGAGACAGCAGCATCCGGGTATAGGGGTCCTGTGGCGCCGCAAATACTGCGGAGGTCGCACCATATTCGACACAGCGACCCGCACGCAGGATCAAAAGCACATCACTATAGCGCTGGATTAGTGGTAGATCATGACTGATCAAAAGCAATCCCATGCCATGCTTCTGTTGCAGTGTTCTGAGTAGATCCAATATCTGTCGCTGGGTTAACACATCCAGCGCCGTGGTCGGCTCATCGGCGATCAAAAGCTTGGGCTTGCCGATCAGCGCCATTGCGATCATCACACGCTGGCGCTGCCCACCCGACAGCTCATGCGGATAACGACTCATCAGCTCCTGCGGCGGTAAACCCACCTCATCCAGCGCATACGCGACAGCCTGCCGGACCACATGCTTTGCCTCACCACGTCGGCGTAGCAACTCACCGACCTGTGTCTCCACGGTCTGTAATGGATTAAGCGCCTGCATCGGCTCCTGAAAGACCATCGCGATCTGCTGCCCGCGAATGGCCTGCCAGTCCTTGCTCGTATGCTGAGCATGTGGCACGCCGATCGGCAGTACTTGCCCAGCCAGGACGGCCTGCCCCGTCACCGTAAACGCCGGGGTCTGCAGGCCCAGCAGGGCCAAAGCCAGTTGTGTCTTGCCCGCACCACTCTCACCCACGATCGCCAGAGTCTGACCGGCTTGAATGCGAAAGCTGATCTGATCGATGATCGGCGGAGGCACGGATGCGCAGTCGTTCGATGTGGATGATTGAATGGTTAAATTCATTACATGAAACAAATCCGCAGATTCACGATTGATCGATGTCAGACATTCAGTAGATGACTTGAGCAGCTCGGATTCGGATACAGTGCCATGCATGGTCATCTCAGCGCCCTCCAGCACGCGGCAGTTGCGTACGACTGTCCAGCGCATCCCGCAATGCCTCACCGATCAGAAGCAGGCTCGCCAAAAGCAGTGTCACGGTCCCAAACGCCGCCAGACCAATCCACGGGGCCTCCAGATGGTCCTTGGCCTGTACCATCAGCTCACCCAGCGACGCGGATCCCGGCGGCAGGCCATAGCCGAGAAAATCGAGCGTCGTC
>JASLEL010000142.1 GCA_030151145.1 Aquirhabdus sp.
ACGACGATAACGGGAGCTGGATTCAGAGGAAGCATGGGAGTCTATGCAATTTGATGTTGGTTGCATCTATGAATGACGAAGATTTTGTCAGGGTAACATGACTATCGGAGCAATTCATTGAAAATCTTTTATTATCCCGCATGGGCAGGATGGCATTAAAATCAAATGCGCTGAAGGATGCATATGACACCCTCCAGCTGATGTCTCATGCCTAAGTGCTCTAAATGAAGCGTTGTATCTAAAAGCAAACGACCGCAATACCGCAGCTCAGGAACTGATCGCCTGACTGATAGAATCATTCACTGTTAAAAACTGCCCATGTCCCCACTGCAGCAATCTCCGTAAGACTTCACATGGCCCCCGCACCGATTACTACAGCATTGAGATCAGACAGGAGGCAAGCTTTGATTTGAGCTGTGCAGAGAGATGACGTAGACGTTATCTTCTTATCCATGCAAGGGATGATCTGGTCACACCATCGCTAGATTACCGAGAACCCATGCGTGCCGTCTTGCGCTAGTTGCTGCACCAAACCAAACTCCCAATCCAGATAAGCCTGCATGGCTTGTGCACTGTTGCTGGTGCCTTCATAGGGTCGTTTATATCGATCGATCAAGGGGGACGCCAAATGCGGCGTGGTTTCTGCAGGATATCCTGCCGCAAACCATGCTTGATTGCCGCCCTCAAGTACATAAATCTCCTGCTGGATATAGAGCACCAGTTCTGCTGCTGCAAAACGTGCCAGCAGACTGCTGCCACAGGTCACAACAATCCGCTTTGTGTGCCCCATCCCTGAGATATGATGTAGATGTTTACGGATCTGTCCACGCAGGATAAACCACGCTCCCGGAATATGGCCTTTCAGATAATTTGTGCTGCTGGTGACATCCAGTACCAGTGTCTCGGCGGCAGACTGGTGTAGCCATTCATTGAGTTGAGTTGCACTGACCGTTTTTGCCGCAGGAATCGGGGCCGTAGCGGGAGACCAAGCGCCATGAGCGGTGAAATCCTCAAACGGGGTGTCTGTGAGTACAAAGGCCGACCATCCCATTTGCCTGAGCCAAGAACCTGTCATGTACGCCCGCGTCAGATCGGGTGTATCCACCAGCACGATACGAGCACCGCGTACCGAAGCAAAATGATCGGTCTCTTGTACCAGTTGCCCACCGGGCGTATGACGTGCATGGGGCAAATGTCCTGCTTCATATTCCTCAGCACTACGTACATCAAAGAGATAGGTCGTCCGGGTCGTATCCTCAAACCACTGATGCAATATTTCTGATGTGATGTTGCCTACCTTAGATTTTTGGGCAACGTCAGCTGCGCGCAGAGAGGCGCTATGGGCTGCGGTATTATTCGCGGCGGGGAGTTGGCGAGATTGCTGGTGTTCCAAAGCAAGCCCTGCGAGGGTCCAGCCAATCGTGCCGTTGCGCAACGCATAGACCGGATTGACCAGACCCGCATTCAGCAGTGATTGTGTCCCGATGATACTTCGGGTACGTCCTGCGCAATTAACGATGACTTGTGTTTGATCAGAGCGAATGAATGAGGGCAATTTTAAGACCAGCTCAGCACCGGGTACACTGAAGCTGCCCGGGATATTCATGGTCTGGTATTCATCAAATCTGCGGGCATCCACAATCACGATATCCGCGCCCTCATCGATGAGTTTTTTGACATCCGATGCGGCAAGAGATGGAGTATGGCGCTGTGCCTCGACCAGTTCGCCAAAGGCTTTGCTGGGGACATTGACATCTTTAAAGATTTCACCGCCCGCATGACGCCAACCCTGCAGTTGTCCCTCAAGCAGAGAGACATCGTCATAGCCCAGTCTATAGAGTCGTTGTGCGGCCAGTTGAGCATCGCCTTCACCATTATCATAAACAACAATCGGCGTTGTACGACGAGGCACCCGGTTATAGATCTCGATTTCCAGTCTGGATAGCGGCAGATTGACCGCAAATAAAGGATGCGCCTCAGCATACAGCGCTTCTTCCCGCACATCGATCAGGGCGATTTCTGTCTTGGATCTCAGGGCCTGTATGACATCTGCGCTGGTACGGTAGATTGGTTTTGTCGACATTTTTATGACTCTTTAGATAGATCCCAGATGTTTGGCAGGGTGTGATTGCTGTAACCCGAGATAAAAGGTTTGGTTCCCCCGTCTGGGAGATAAAGCGTCCGATGGACTGCACCGATATTGGCGCCATAGACGTGGATACTGACGGAGGTCTGGTCCGCCAATGCGTTGCTGACCTGATGAATATCTTGATCAATGCGAGGAGATAGACGATCAATATCACCTGGGTACAAGATGACGGGCAAGCTGACCGGTATCAGTTGCTGCGCCTGATAGCGGAACTGTTGCGTCTGTTCCGCACCGCGCAGGATTCCGACCAGCCCCCATACCGTATGATCGTGGATCGGTGTTTTTTGCCCCGGACCCCAAACAAAACTGACCACAGAAAATCGGGATTGTGAATCTGCATGGAGCAGGTATTGCTGATAGCGCTCGGGATGTGGTGCGGCGTATTCTTCGGGTAACCAGTCATCCTGAACGATGAGATTACCCAGCAGCAGGCTGCCTTGATCCAGCACGATGTGCTCATCTTTTTCCTGTGCAAGCAACAGGGAAAATTCATGGATAAATTGCCTGAGGCGTGCCGTGTTGCGTGAGTGACTCATGAGTGACCTTGACGAATGTAGAGTGTGGTTACGGGATATTGCTATCCGCCCTTCAAAAACGTTAATATGTTTTTAGTTTATTTTCCAACATCAGACTTATAAAATTTTATTATGAAGATAGATGATATCGATGCATTTGTTGCGGTGATCCGTTACCAGTCGATCAGTCTGGCTGCTGCATCTTTGCAATTGACACAGCCTGCAATCACACGCCGCGTGCAGAATTTTGAAGAGGCTCTGGGTGTCGAGCTGTTTGACCGCAATACCAAGCCTCTGCGGCCGACGCCGATCGGGCTGCGCGTCTACGAGCAATGCCGGATGATTTTAAGAGAAATGGATGTGCTCAATGAGTTGGTCGCTCAGGATGCCTTGCCTTCGGGCTCGCTGCGTCTGGGCGTGCCGCAGAGTCTGGGTGATGCGATATTGCTAGAGACGCTCAATGATCTGAAAGACCGATATCCATCACTGCATATGCAGGTGTCTACCGGCTGGGGAAGCAATTTACTGAGTCGGGTTGAGCATGGTGAGCTGGATGCGGCGGTGGTCCTTTTTCCATCCAGCAAGGTTTTCCCTGACGGGGTACATCACCAGTCGCTGGGGCGGATGAATTTGGTCATCGTGGCACCCAAAGGCGAGCTAAAGAAAAAAAGCTATACTTTGTCAGAGTGTTACCAGCGGGGATGGGTTTTAAATCCGGATGGCTGCGGATTTAGAGCGGGTTTGCAGCGCGTGCTGGTGGCCCAAGGACTGAATCTGCAGATCAATATGGAAACCTTCGGAACAGAGCTGCAGCTTGGACTGGTTGCAAACGGGCAGGGGCTTGGACTGGTACCGGCACCGTTACTTGAGAATAGTAAATATCGCGATCTGCTGAGCATCGTCCCGGTCAGTGATTTTAAGCCGCAAGTCGATGTGTGGCTGATCCATGCGCGTTATTTGGGTAATCTGCATTTACCGGTCTGCCAGTTTGCGGAGTCGGTGATCCGGTGCTTGCCTCAAGCTTCACTCACCATAAATACGACTCAAGCCGAACAGCCATCAGACGTGCTATGAATGACCAAAGCCCCTTCGGTTGAAAGGGGCATATCGTCGCATACATACAAATCTCTCAAGTCATGCACACAATAAAAGATCAAACGGTCAATAAATAATAGTTTTGCATAATATGTAAAATTTTAATGTTTAATTTTAATATTAAGAAAGCCGAAATTCATATTTAGCAAATGCCACCTGAACATGTAGGATGATTTTTATCCGGTTTTTAGAAACTGGAATCTCTCATCTTTTTACAGGAAAGGGCATAAGGCATTCCGATATGTTGGAAAAGCAACTTAATCAACTCCCTCTCGTCGCTTCAGACGTTGCTCCGAATTGGCACATATGGCCATGGGTTGGGCGAGCCGGTTCTTCATTATGGACTTTTGCCCGCCGAATATTGAGCTCTGATGCGGTACTGCGCCTGATCAGCCCTGTGATTCTGCTGCTGCTCTGGGAGCTGGCTGCACGTGCAGGATGGCTGTCTGATCGTATTATTGCGCCGCCAAGCGCGATCGGCGGGACATTATGGGGAATGCTGAGCAGTGGAGAGTTGTTTCATCATCTGCTGATTTCACTGGCTCGTGCGATGACCGGGCTGTGTATCGGCGTGACGGTGGGGACCGCAATGGCGCTCGCAGCTGGGCTGTCCCGCGTCGGTGAGCTTGCGCTGGACTCTCCCATGCAGATTATGCGGACCCTGCCATTTTTGGCGATTGTTCCCCTGTTCATCCTTTGGTTCGGGGTGGGTGAAGTCACAAAAATCTCCCTGATCGCACTCGGTACCATTTTTCCCGTGTATTTAACCCTGTTTTCGGGCATTCGTAATCTGGATGTCAAGCTGATTGAAGTCGCGCAGACGCTGGGGCTCAGTCGTCAGGAACAGGTCTGGCATGTGATTTTGCCGGGGGCTTTGCCGTCGTTTTTTGGGGGTTTGCGCTATGCCTTTGGCTTGAGCTGGCTTGGACTCGTGGTGGTTGAGCAGATCAATGCTACAGCTGGAATCGGCTATCTGGTCAATGATGCCCGCGACTTCATGCGGACCGATGTCATTGTCATCTGTTTGATGATTTACAGCATCCTTGGATTGACCATTGATGCCATCGTAAGGGCGCTGGAAGCCGCCACATTGTCTTGGCGCAAAGGTTTCAAGGGACACTGAATGATGAATGCTGGGGTCTATGCTATGAATGAAAAAGTCAGTATTGCCACAGGAGCGCGCTCGCGCTCGGCCACCGCGGTCACACCAAATGAGAGTACTACCGATGATGTCGTAGTGCGACTGCATCAGGTGGTGCGTCGTTTTGCTGCCGGTATCGTCCTAGATCATCTGAACCTGTCGATTCAAAAAGGTGAGTTTGTGGTTTTGCTGGGCCGCAGTGGTTCAGGCAAAACGACGTTACTGCGTGCGTTGGCGGGTCTGGATCGTATTGATGAAGGCGAGATCGTTGTACCTAGCAACTGTTCTGTGGTTTTTCAGGAACCACGTCTGATGCCATGGAAGTCTGCATGGCGCAATGTGGCTCTGGGTCTGGGTGTACCTCACGCAGAGTCGCTGGCCAAAGCAGCACTGGCTGAGGTGGGCTTGTCACACCGGACGGATGCCTGGCCCCTGACATTGTCAGGAGGAGAAGCACAGCGGGTCGCCTTGGCAAGGGCGCTCGTACGTGATCCTGCACTATTGCTACTGGATGAGCCTTTTGCAGCGCTCGATGCGTTGACCAGAATCAAGATGCACCAGTTGATTTTGTCGTTATGGCGCAAGCACGCGCCTGCAGTGCTGCTCGTCACTCACGATGTGGATGAGGCCATTCTGCTGGCAGATCGTATTCTGGTACTGGCTGAGGGGCGCTTTGTCGAAGAGGTACGTATCACGTCTTCACGACCGCGCGATGCAGGGCAGGTCTGGTTTAGGCAGATACGCCGTCAGTTATTACAGCGCCTGGGGGTGGAGATAGATACGGAGCAGGATACGTCCGTTCAAGATCCGTCATTGATTGTGGTGCGTGAACAAGAGGGAGTCGCTGAATGAATGATATTGCTCAAGGAAGCCGATTCAGTAATCAGGCCGGTATCAATGTCCATTCGGATGCATTCCGCCAATTACTGGAGGACCTGCGTTGCGAGTTCAGTCAATCCGCAGCGGAGTATGATCGCCTCGGCACCTTTCCACATGCAAATTTCAGACGCCTGCATGACTATGGTTTGCTTGCCCTGACGGTACCGCGAGCCTTGGGTGGGCTGGGTGCCAATCTGGTGACTACCAGACAGGTAATCAGTGCAATCGCGCAGGGCGAACCCTCGACGGCGCTGGTTTTGACCATGCAATATTTGCAGCACGCGCGGCTGCAGCATAATCATCATTGGCCCGAACACTTTCGTCTGGCGGTCGCACGCAGTGCTGTCGAGGACGGCGCGCTGATCAATGCCATGCGCGTTGAACCCGATCTGGGTACGCCTGCTCGGGG
>JASLEL010000150.1 GCA_030151145.1 Aquirhabdus sp.
CCCTGATCTGAAGTACTGAGGCTGCAATACATCTCACCATATTATCTTTATCAGACAATAGCCGATGCACTGCGGGCGTAGGATAGGTCCTGATCGCCTCCCACACCAAGGCTTTCATCGTATGACCTGGCTTGTCTGTCATATCGGCTATCGCCATTTTCATATCCATTGAAAATCATTGAAAAACTAGAGTTAGCTCTCAGCTTGTGAGTCTAATCCAGACGAAATACATTCAATCCGAATCTCATCCAAATCGAAATACCATTTCCCTTCGGCTCACTGAGCGTCAACTTCCCTCTCGACCAGATCATAAAATAAATGGCCGCATCTCATATGCAACCAACATAAATATTTCCATTTACTTCCATAATATCTTCTGGGTTATTTTCAGCTTTCTCAAGTAGAGGTTCTCTCAGGGATCGAGCGTATGTAGGCTGGGGCCTGCCCCAGCCACTAAAAATCCATGGGTTAAAATTTATGCTTAACTGACCCAACCAACACCTGCATACCCATAAGTATTCACCATGCTCAGTGAGACTGAAATTCAGTCCATATAAATCATCATTATTATCTTGGACAACATTTTTGTTGTACTGATCGCAGAATATAATGATGTTATTTTTGAAAAGTACGCTTAACTGGTCAAATAACTCAGCCTGTTGAAGGTGATGAAATTCGTCGCTCTTCAAAACGCAAACCGACTTTGAACAGCGTCTGGATGTTCATAGCAAACTCACGGACAACGTGAATCAGCATCACATCTGTCTTATCCATCATTGGATGGATTAATCTGCTTATACAGGCATGATTTTGTATACATTTTAATCGATTATCTACCCTAACTCAGCTTTTGTCTATCACCAAACATCTGAGCAATCACCTATAAATGGCATGGACGGCTCCTGCCATCCGCATCGCACCTACATCCATAATCGTTTATCATAGCCACCAGACTTTTACTGCTTTTTAGCTCTACTGGATCACCATGGACCGTCAAGAACTCGACGCGCTGCACACCCGCTGGCGCGAGGATCTGCGCTTTACCGAGCCTGTACTCGGCAAGCCGTTTAACTTCACCTCGACTTGGGGGCTCTTCTCCCCCGAGCAGCTCGACGAAGGCTCACTGATGCTGCTCGACTACATCGAGTTTCGTCCGACCGACTCCTCGATTGATCTCGGCTGCGGCTACGGCGTACTCGGCATGACTGCCGCCCGTGAATGCCCGCAAGGTCAGCACCTGCTGATCGACAAAGACTTTGTCGCCATTGAGTATGCCCGACGCAACTGCGCCGCCAATGGCCTGACCAATACCGAAGTACAGCTCTCCAACGGTTTTCGTCAGGTCGATCCTGCCCGTCGCTTTGACCTCGTGATGTCCAACCTGCCTGCCAAGGCCAGCAAAGAGCAACACTACCTGTACCTGCTCGACGCCTGGCACGCCATGACGCCGGGTGCGCGTTTCTACGTCGTCACCATCAATGGCCTGCGCGAATTCATGCAGCGCACCTTTAAAGAAGTCTTTGGCAATTCGAGCAAACTCAAGCAAGGCAAGACCTACACCATCACCATGGCGGAAAAGGATTGACAAGCGCCTACCGCACAGCGAGACTGCTTTAAAAGCGTCGCCGTGCGGCACATTTACACCCCACATACACGGGGATCAAGACTTAACAATAACGACATGATACTAAAATAATTTTGATGGGCTGTTTGTGCCATCATTGCTGGACCATGAACTGAATTTTCTTATGATCAAAACATTCAAAAGCTATTGGCGCAACCACGCCACCCCGGCACTCGTCCAGACGGGCCTCAAAGCCACCATGAAGCTGCCCAGCCAGCTGCCACTGCCGCTGTCGTTGCTGCGTCTGGGCATGGATCAGAGTGCTGCACTGACATTTCCTGCTCGTGAGGATGTCGAGCTGCATGAGACCGTGCTGCTGACCGTGCCTGCCTTGCGCATCACGCCTGCGACGGTTAGTGAGACGGCGATTCTGTATTTTCATGGCGGGGCGTTCTTTGCCGGATCACCGCGCAGTCATGTCGGGCTGGCCAGTGAAATCGCGGTCCGCAGCCATGCCACGGTCTTTGTGGTGGATTATCGGCGTGCACCGGAGTTTACCTATCCTGCTGCCCTGCACGATGGCATTGCAGCCTACCGCGGGTTGCTCAATCTCGGCTATGCACCGCAGCAGATCATGGTGGGCGGGGATTCTGCCGGCGCGACACACGCCTTAAATCTCGTGCTCAACCGCCGCGATCAGGGGGATGTACTGCCTGCGGGAATATTTCTGCTGTCGCCTTTTGTAGACTTAAGCCTCAGCTCCCCTTCCGTCCGCAGCAATGCCCGTATCGATCCCATGCTGACGGCACAGGCGCTACGACGCGGCGTAGAGAGCTATCGCGGCTATCTGCAGGCCAATGACCCGCGCATCTCGCCGCTGTTTGCGGATCTGACAGGTCTGCCGCCCTTGCTCATACAGGCCGGCAGCAACGAAATCCTGCATGACGACAGCATCAAGCTCAGTGATCACGCAGCCCAAGCGGGCGTCATCGTGCATTACCACATCTATCAGGGCATGTGGCACAACTTCCAGATGTTCGCCGGATATATTCCTGCCGCACGACAGGCCTTAAATGAAATCGCCCACTTTGTCCGCCAGTATCTACCGCGAGGGACTCTCGCAGCGGTCTGAGGTCTAAAACCATAAAAAAAAAGCAGGGTCTGATGCCCTGCTTTTTTTATGAGCAGCTCGCCTCAGCGGGCACGCTTCAGGGCCAGCGCGCCCATCAGAAAGACGCCGACGATCGGCATCAGCACATACAGCACGGTCCAGCCACCCGCGACCAGACTGATATAGCCGACCAAATCCTGCAAATAGCGCAGCCCTAAACCGACCAAGAGCGCGATCACCACGCGGAAACCCATCGAGCGGTTACGCAGGGAACCAAAGACGAACGCACAAGCCAAGACCACCTGTGCCATCAGACCCAGCGGTGCCAGCATCTTCTGCCAGAACGACAGTCGGTACTCCGGCGGGACCGGAGTCTGATCGGAGGCCACGAGACGGCTGTACTTGAACAGCTGACTCGGTGACAGCTCATCCGGATCAGCCGTCGCAGCCGACAGCAGCTTGGGCTTGAGATTGACCGCCCAGATTTGCTGATCGGCATGGATGCCTTCGCTTTGTCCCGACGAAATGATCACGGCGCTGTTGACGTCACGCAGTTGCCACGCCAGTGTCTTTTGAAACTGACCGCTTTCACTTTGCCAGCTGTTGATCAGCTGCTGATCGGGTCCAAGCTGAAAGCCCTTGACCACACCCAGCACGCCGTTGTCATTGGCATAAGAAATGAAGGCATATTCGCCGCCTTCTTTGTGCCAATAGCCGCGGACTGCGGACTCACGCGCGATGCCACTGCGGACCGCCTGTGCCTGCTGGGACGCCCAAGGCGTGACCCACTGACTGACCGCAAAGGCGCATAGTCCTAACACCAGCGCCGGACGCAGCACCCAGCCAACGATCCGCCAGACACTGACCCCCGAAGCACGCAAGACCACCAGCTCACTATTGGATGCCAGTGACCCCAAACCCACCACGGCGCCGATCAGCGCACCAATCGGCAGGAGCTGGTAAAAATTACCCGGGATCTGGTACAGCACATAACGAATGGCCGCATCAATCCGATAGATCGGCGACAGATCGCTGATCTGGCTTAAGAAAATAAAAAGCATCTGGATCAGCAGCAGGACAAAAATCATGCCGGTCATTGACCAGAAAGCAGTATGGCTCACATGGCGTCTTGCGATCATTACACCACCCCTCCGATGGCCTGCCGGCGTCCATACAGCCGGGTCATGATGCGCTGCCGAGTCGCCAGCAACATGGCAAACACCAGATACACCAGCATGAGCCCACCATACCAGCCCGCAGACAGCCCTTTAGCGACTTTCAGCTTCATGGCCATCACACCAATCACCAGTGCCACATAAACCAGAATTGACGGCAGCAGGCGGATGTAGCGCCCCTGCCGTGGATTCACCTGTGCAAACGGCAAGGCCAGAATCACCGCCAAAAGCAGCATCACCGGCATGGTCAAACGCCAGCCCAGCTCGCTCATCACCTGATGATCCTGCGTATGCCGCAGCAGCTCCAGCGTTGGGATCGAGTCATTGGGCGTAGATGTGACCTGTGCGGCCTGCGCATCATTGACATTAAATTGATAAGTCTCAAATTTGGCTTCAGAATATTTAGGCTTACCGGCAAACAGCTCATAGCGACGGCCATCGTGCAGCTCAATGATGGTATTCAGATGTTTGGGATCGACCAGCCTGAGCGCCTTGCGGGCGACAATGATGACATCCTGCCCGGTCGACAGGCTCTGATGGATAAAGACATCGGTCAGCGCGGTCTTGTCCGCCGATTGCCCACCAGCATAAAAGGTATAGGCACCCGACGACATGAACTTGCCCGGCGTCACCCGGTCGATACTGGCCTTGGCGGTCTGCTCCGCCAGAATCTTGGTGAAGTGCTCAAAGCCGAGCGGCTTGGCATATAAGGTCATGACCCCTTCGAGGATCATCATGGTCACCACCAGAGGCCACAGCATGATGCCGAGATTGTCCCGACTGACCCCGCTGGCATTCAGCACCGTCATTTCATGATCCACATACAGACGGCCCAGCACCAGCATCAGCGCTGTAAAAAAACCGAGCGGCAGGATCAGCGTGAGGAAATCCGGCATGCGATAGAGGACCAAGAGCAAGAGCGCACTGACATCAAAACGCCCCTGTGCTGCCTGACCAAAATAGCGAATCAGTTGTCCACCGATCATGATAAACGCCAGAAATCCGGTCACGACTACAGTCGTCCCCAGCACCTGACGCAAGATATAACGGTTAATAATCACGAGATGATCCCTCGGCTATGATATCCGGCTGAGCGGATTCTGACGCCCGCCTTCCGATTCAAGATCGCCCGCACCTCTCTCGGGTCGGTTGTACAGTGTACCCGATTGGTTATGATCTACCTATTAAAACTGTATGGCCCCGGCCTTCAGGCACCATATTTATGGTCAAAAAAGATACCATACCAGTCATGCGACGACAGACGTGTGGCGCGTGAGAAATCAATTTTTCTCTTATTAAATCATGGTGTTGAATTTAGACAACCACATACAAGCGGTCATACGGCTTTTGAAAGTGATAGAAAGTCATCATTTTCAATTTTGGAATCACGCCGCTACCTTCCGCCTCCTGCCGCATAGGCAACGAGCGACGGCTCAGGCGCGATCATCTGATTTGACTCAATCACATCGTGTACGAACCGCAACTTTGTGATCACGGTCGGTGCCAGTACGAACGGATACGCATCCTGCATACCCATACTGCGGTTGAGGCTATTCAATACATAAGTCAGTGAAAACCAGCGCTGCATTAAATTGTCAAAGCTGGCTTCGGTCACCGCCGTGTGATCGGACAGCTCCGGAAGATTGACATGATCTGGGGCTAGCACGAGCTCGCAAGCCGTTGCCGTGTCCAGCGTATCAACGATATGTAAATAGTGCGCCCAGGTTTCAGCCCAGTCTTCCCATGGATGCATGGCCGCATACTCGCTCACATACGTGCTTTCCCACCCGCTGGATACGCCATTGGCATAGTGCGCATGGAGTGCCGTTTGATAGTCGACGCGCTCATCGCCAAAGCACGCCCGAAACGCGTCGATCCAAGACGTATTGCTGACGAGACGATCAAAATAGTAGTGGCCAATTTCATGCCTGAAGTGACCCAGCAGCGTACGATAAGGCTCATGCATCTCTACCCGGATCTGCTCGCGCATCGCATCGTCAGCTTCAGAGAGATTGATGGTAATGAGACCATCGGCATGACCCGTCATCACCGCTTCAATATGGGTAGATTCCTTAAAATCGAAGCGCATCCCATACGATGGCTGCTGTGCATACGACTCCACCGGCAGGCCCAACACGAGCAGTGTATAAAGCAATCGCCGTTTGGCAGCCTCAAGCCGCCGCCACAGCAATCGATTGTCCGGAGATGAGAGATTTGGAATCGTTTCTGTCAGCACGCATGAACGGCAAAGCACATCATCACTTTCTGCCGGAATCATCCAGTTACAGACCTGCTCGAGCGCATAATTATTGCACTGCCGATAGTGCTTCCCCAACGCGGCGGGATGCAGGCTACGCCAAATGCCGTCGCCCACCGGCTCAAATGCACCGACCTCACCAAAATCAGGCAAATAACCAAGCAGCGCAAAACACTGCTCGCATTTCACGTTCTCAAAAAACACGCGTTGCGAACATTGTCCACAGTGAAATATCTTCATGACGCTCGATCCCGATCGCTCATATGCGCAAGGACACCATGTCCCAACCAAATCACTGATCCTATTCAGCCATTGGTCACGCGCCTGTGTACAGTATCACTTCGTAGGCATTGAGTGATCTATCCATGCTTTAAGTAGTTGAAAGTTAATCAGCCGGACAAAGATTGCGGGGCTGTCCTTTGCAAATCACAGGATACTGGGTCAAATGGATATCACCCAGCCTCACCCCAACACCGCGTAGAAAGCCTTAAAATCAGGCCCTCACAGCCGATATCACGCTCGAGATACAACGCACAACACTGCCACGCCGGACACGACTGTGGATTGTTTCGCAGACCAATTTCACCATTCGGACAGGGTTTGCACCGAATGACGCGAAAATCACAATCTCAGACTGTTCAACCTGTCAGGACAGTGCTTTAATGGGTACCTCTAAGCCCGCACAGCGATCCTGTGCAGGCTTCATGTTCTTTTTTCTATTATTCTGGAATACTG
>JASLEL010000161.1 GCA_030151145.1 Aquirhabdus sp.
GAGTTGGAGCAGGCGTAGGAGTCGGTGTAGGCGATTGAGTGACGGCGTTATTATCGTCATTGTTACAGCCTGCCAGCACGGTCGACAGCATTACCGCCAGCAGCGAAAGTTTATATTTCATGGCAATCCTTGAATGGCAAAAAAGAAGTAAGCATGAATGCTAAGTTCTCACTCATGACAGCATGGTTGCACTCGGATTGCGGCACGACGACAAAGGCCCTTTTTAGGGCGATAGATGCAAAATTCTACATTTCATCCATTTTATATACATCTATGTAATTTATTAAATATTATTAATAATCATATTTTTATCAAAACAAAGATAACCACTTATCACAATTCTGCAGAAATTTACACATCTACGTCACGACCAAAAGAACGGGCGGTCACCCCTATTCGACATGACCGCCCGTGCTGACATCACGATGCGAGATTATTCGTCGTGCAGTTGGATCACACCCTCAAACACCGTCGCGGTCGGACCCGTCATCCACACCACATCGCCAGCTTGCCAGGCGATCGACAGATCACCGCCTTTTAAGTGCACGACCACATCCTGATCCAAGAGCCCGCGACGGATGCCGCTGACGACCGCGGCACAGGCACCCGTACCACAGGCCAGCGTCTCACCCGTACCGCGCTCAAATACGCGTAGACAGATTTCTTTGCGGCTTAAGACCTGCATAAAGCCGACATTGACCCGCTCAGGGAATCGCGCATGGCTCTCCAGCACCGGACCGAGTGTGGCAACTGGCGCAGTCAGGATATCGTCCACCACCAGCACGGCATGCGGATTGCCCATATTGACCACATCAAGCTCCACCGTCGTATCGCCCGCCTGTACCTGATAGGTCGCAGCTTCACGATCCGCCACAAATGGAATCTCCGCCGGACTCACACGCGGTTTGCCCATGTTGACCCGTACCCAGCCCTGCTCGTTGATCACAGGCTCGACGATGCCGCTCTTGGTCTCAACACGAATGGCGCGCTTCTTGGTCAGGCCCCGCTCATGGACAAAGCGTGCAAAGCAGCGCACACCGTTGCCGCACTGTTCGACCTCGGAGCCATCGGCATTAAAGATGCGATATTTAAAATCGACATCGGGCTGCTCGGGCGGCTCAACCAGCAGCATCTGATCAAAACCGACGCCAAAGTTACGGCTTGCCAGCCCCCGGATCAGATCGGGGGTCAGATTGACCTGCTGGCTGACCAGATCGATCACCATGAAGTCATTGCCCAGACCATGCATTTTGCTGAATTCAACGCGCATCATGCACTCCTCCTCATTCATCTACTTTGGGCTTGTTCTTTAAGGAACAAGCGACTCAAGCGCCCACAGATCGTTGACCGCTTCACGCTGGCGCACCACATGCGCCTGATCGCCATCGACCAGCACTTCGGCTGCACGACCACGCGTGTTGTAGTTGCTTGCCATGACAAAGCCATAAGCACCCGCCCCCATCACTGCCAGCACATCACCGGCTGACAGGGCCAGATCGCGGCTCTTGCCAATGAAATCCGACGACTCACAGATCGGACCGACCAGATCCCATGTCTGGACTTCTGCGCTAGACGGCACCACGGGCTGAATGTCCATCCACGAGCCGTACAGTGACGGGCGGATCAGGTCATTCATCGCGGCATCCACCAACGCAAAGTTGCGATGGGTGGTGGGTTTGAGCATATCCACAGTCGTCAGCAGGACACCGGCATTGGCGCTGATGGCACGGCCCGGCTCCATATAGACCTTCAGGCCCAAGGCCTCGAGCGCAGGACGCAGGACGCTTGCGTATTCGGCCGGTGTCGGTGGCGTCTCGTCTTTGTACGTGACCCCAAGACCGCCACCGATATCAATATGTTTGAGGGAGATGCCTTGGGCTTTCAAGCCATTGATCATCTCGATGACCTTGTCCAGCGCATCTTTAAACGGCGTGGTCGTGGTCAGCTGCGAGCCGATATGGCAGTCAATCCCCACCACCTCAATACCCGGCAGGCTGGCCGCCTCGGCATAGATGGCAGATACGGTGTCGCTAGGCACACCGAATTTGTTTTCTTTTAGGCCCGTCGAAATATAAGGGTGCGTCTGGGCATCCACATCGGGATTGACGCGCAGGGATACTGGCGCACGCTTGCCGACACGAACAGCGACGCGGTTAATGCGCTCCAGCTCCGGTGCCGACTCAACGTTAAAGCAGGCAATACCCACTGCCAGCGCTCGCTCAATCTCAGCTTCGCTCTTGCCGAGACCAGAGAAGACTACTTTGGCCGGATCACCACCCGCCGCAAGGACACGCTCCAGCTCCCCGCCACTGACGATGTCAAAGCCCGAGCCCAGACGCGCCAGCACATTGAGCACGCCGATATTGGAGTTGGACTTGACCGCAAAGCAGACCTGATGCGGGATGAAGTCAAACGCACGGTCAAAGGCCAGATAATTGGCTGTCAGGGCTGCACGCGAGTAGACATACAGCGGTGTGCCATAGGTTTGGGCAAGGGTGTTTAACGGCAACTGCTCAGCGTGCAGTGCGCCATCGATACGACTAAAACTCATGATGCACTGCCACCTGTAGTACTGCTCACCTCAGACGCAGGCGCATTGGTCGCAGGCGCCTTGCTGTCTTTACCGGCATCGCCATTAAAAATAAAGTTGCTGTTGCGCGGGCCTTTCTGGTCCGGCAGATACAGTGCCCCTTTTTGCCCGCATGCAGCAAGGCCAAGGCACATCGACAGTGCCACGGCGACAGCAGCAGTATTTCGCAGCATAACGCTCACCCTAAATCAGAGACTTCAATCAAAAAACAGTTGCACAATCGGCATAGTATAGCGGAGTCGATGGTTGAGCGCAGACATGATTTAACTTTTTTCGAACACATCATCCCTATGAAAGCATTGACTATTGAATAGGT
>JASLEL010000445.1 GCA_030151145.1 Aquirhabdus sp.
GGTACACTTGCGCGCCTTGGTGAGGTGTCCGAGTGGCTGAAGGAGCACGCCTGGAAAGTGTGTATACGGTAACCCCGTATCGAGGGTTCGAATCCCTCTCTCACCGCCAATTGCAAGTCCGATATCTTCCAATATCGTCTATAAAACCCAGAGAATTCAAGCACTCTGGGTTTTTTATTGTCCGAAGCAATCCGATAGAATCCGACTAAATCCGAGCAGTTGTGTTGGTAGAAACGTTGGTATATAACTTCCCTCTACCAACATACCAACACGCCAGGTATACCCACATGCTGACCGTTGCATTCATCAACAAGGTCGAAATCCCACCACCTGATCAAAAAGCGCCGTCCAAGTATTCAGATGGGAAAGGCCTGCAACTCCATGTTTTTGCTAATGGAAGTAAGTACTGGCGTATGGCCTACCGATTTGAAGGTAAGCAGAAGACCTACAGCATCGGCGTATACCCAGAAGTCTCACTTGCCCAGGCTCGCGCCAAATGCGATGACGCACGTAAACTTATCGCACAGGGCATAGACCCATCTGCATCTAAGCAAGATGCCAAGAAAGGTGGAGATGAGCGACACACATTCGAGGTACTTGCTCTTGCATGGATGGACGACAGAAAGGATGTGATCAAACCCGCAACCATGACGCGTGATCGCTCAACGTTTGAAAAAGACCTCTTCCCTGCCATTGGTCACATGCAGATTGATGCTATTAAAGGAAAGGATGTACTGGCGGCGGCAAAGAAGATTGAAGCCCGAGGCGCACTGGAAATGGCGAAGCGTAGCATTCCATTGGCCGGTGCTGTCTTTCGCTATGCCATCAGACAAGGCCTTATTGAGAACGATCCCACCCCACACCTTAGCGAAGCTTTAAAGCCGCGCAAAGTACAGCACATGGCTCGCATCACCATTAACGAACTGCCAAAGCTATTGACCGACATTAATAGTTACGGCGGTGATCCCGTGGTAGTCGCAGCCTTGAAACTGATATGTCTCACGTTTGTTCGTACTATCGAAATGCGCTTTATGGAGTGGAGTGAACTTGATTTTGACAAAGCGGAATGGCGTATCCCTGCAGCAAAAATGAAAATGGGGCAGCCGCATATTGTCCCGCTGTCGAAGCAGGCAATTGAGATCATTAAAAGCTTGCAACCTCTTACAGGCAATCGCCCGTATGTCTTTTTCAATCTCAGTTCTTATAAACCGCTAAGTGAGAACGCCGTGCTTGGGGCGCTTTGGCGCATGGGTTATAAAGGCCGGATGACTGGGCATGGCTTTCGTGGATTGGCATCAACGACTTTGCATGAGCAAGGCTTTATGCACGATGCCATTGAGATCCAGCTTGCCCATACTGTTGGTAATGCGGTTTCTGCTGCCTACAACCATGCTCAACATTTAGAATATCGGAGAAAAATGATGCAGGAATGGGCTAACTATCTAGATACACTTCGAGCTACGTGAAATGAAGCTATGTTATTAAAACCTCACGCGCAGTTAATATTTAATATCAAACTCAACTCTGCTCGTAGTTCGGCCGCAAAATCAGCTTTTCAGCCATTAGATGGATGGCTTTGTGTATCTTGAATCTTAGTGTCTATTCGATCAGCCTTATCCAAGGCTCATCTGCATGTCGGAACCTACACGTGATCGGATCAATCGCTGCTCTTGACGTGTAGTGATTACTGGTTCTCTCTCCGTACATTACCCGGCTCCGTTTTGCTCCGACATGTCGCCCTCCCTGATCACGGCTTATCCCGATACGTCGTAATAAGATCCGACGTGGAAGGAGGACTAGGCACCACTTGATTGAGCTTCAAGAACGCACTGTCTGCAAAACGCTTCTCGAACTGCCCTTGAGTCATTGGGCAGATGAAGCCCGCATAAAGCAGATATTTCCGTTCATCGGTTGAGGCAAACAGCAGTGCAATCACGCGTGAATGAGGCAGGATCGATTGATCGATCAGGAAGCCGACATCATCTTTATGGATAGCATTAACATCACCTTTGATCTGAAAGGCTGTCGTGGCGTAGCCAGCTTTCTGGATGATCTGCTTGATCTCAAAAAAAGAATGATGACTCCCTATATCTGATGGCTCGATCATACCTGCAATATCTGACATACGAAAATGACGCCCATAACGCTGATTGAGCGCAACGGCAATCAGTATTGAGAGTTGTGAAGGATCTGTTTGTACATCAGACGGGGATATGGTCTGGAGAAATTTTACTATGGGCGTTGAGACAGAGGGATCGACCGCTGTGCAGTTCAGGTTCACGGGTCTTTCCATGGCAATGGCCGATTGAGCAAGCAGCACGACAGTCATGATGTACGCAAGCATGCTGATATATCGTCGCTGATCTCGCAGACGAGATATGCCCCGTTCCCATACAAATTTCATGTTAATACGGCTCCCATCGTAAACTATCCCGGTCAGCAAAACTTCAGACCGCCATAGCAGTTGGGAATGGTTGCCTGTCCTGCGAGCTGTACGCCATTCAGCGTAATCGCAATCGGCGACATGGTCACGGTCCCGGCCTGAACGCCTAAGGTGCCCCCTGTTAACACGCCAAAAAGATCATTGGTATTGGGCGGGTTTTTCGCAAGGTAGGCATTAAATTGCTGAGCAAATTGAGGAAACACACAGACGGTCGCATTGGTTGGGTCTGCGCAGAGATTGACCGGATTACTCGGGACCAGATTGCCAAGAATGACGGGATTATTGATCGACATCCACCATCCCCGCTGCGCGATATCATTGCTCGGTGAGCCGGGCCACAAGACATTCTGGCTTTGCAGGCTCAGCGAGAACGGTGAATTGACTGGTAGTGAATGCATAAAGCCCAAGGGCTGTATGAACTGGACGTTGGCCGATATATTCTGGATGACCGCGTACATATGCGCATTAAAACTGACGCCAACGCCACCATTGCTCAGCAAGAGGCAGCCGAGACCGCTACATGAGGTCGAGGTTGCGACGACCGGCCCGCCTTGTGTGCCAACGCTGCCCCCGTCGGCAGGATAGGTCTGGACCGATCCTGCAGCGCTATAGCTCGGATTATATTTGGGTGTGCCGTAGCTGTTGCAGGCGCCTGCCCCCAGCACGCCGCAATCATTATCATCCGGGTTATATCCCAGAATCACATTAGGTAGCCCGGCCGAGGGATTGACCGTCAGCGCGGTGATCCGTGTGCCATTGACGGTCGGTGCAGGGACGG
>JASLEL010000205.1 GCA_030151145.1 Aquirhabdus sp.
GGAGCTTTGATCTGATCAATCGGCTGTTTGCCGCCATGCATCAGGGGGCGGTCCTCATGGCGCTGCATCGCAACCGTTTCTGGCAGACCCAGAATGCCCTGAAAGTCGATATCGGTTTCTTTGTCGCGGGTCTTGAGTATGTGACGGGGCAGCCTGCTGTCGTGATGGGCAAGCCGTCGCCTGCGTTTTTTAACCGGGTGCTGGCCGATGTCGGGGCGACTGCCGATCAGGTGCTGCTGGTCGGGGATGATATTGATAGTGATGTCGGTGGGGCCGAGGCGCAGGGGATTGCCGGAGTGCTGGTCCAGACGGGTAAATATCGTGCGGCCTATGCCGCACAATCGGAGGTTAAGCCGACGGGGATCATCGGCAGTATCGCGGAACTGCCTGCTTATCTTGGGCGTGCAGTCTGAGTCGCGGTGTATAGATGCAGTGGTTTTATGGACGGCGCTGATAGCGCACATAGCCGATGACAAAGCCGATCAAAAGACCAATGCCGATCCCGGTGATGACGAAGGTCAGCAGATTGGGGAATGCGGCTTTAGGATTGACATAGATGCTGTGGATCGGTCGCGTCGCGAGCATATCCATATTAGCCAGCAGGGCCTTGTAGAGGATTTCTTGTGAGTTCAGCGTGCTGAGCGCGGTATTTTTGCTGTCGAGCAGACGGATCGCGACCATGCTGGATTCAAAGGGAATGCTGCTGTGACTGGCGTTGGCACGCGCCAGTTGTTGCTGAACTGCGGCGTTTTCTTCGTTGACTGCAGTGATCTGGCGTTGTGTCTGGTCGACCTGCCCGGAGATCCGGGTATAGATCGGTTGACTGAGCGCGCGATGCTCCTGTCTTAACTCCTCAACGGTGGCCGCCAGATTGCGCTCGGCCTCTGTGGCACTATAGCCGCGCACGACGATACGCACGAAGTCGGTATTTTTATTCACACTGCTTTTTAGCGTATGCAGATAAATATCACTGCGTTTGTCTTCGCCTTCTTCAAGGGGAAGGCCGAGTTTGCCAAGGACATTGCGTTTGGTCTGGGGCAGGTTGATGCGTTCGACCACCTGTACCGGATCTTCGATCAGGCGAGACTCACTCAGATGGAATTCGCTGGTCAATCCCGATTCACTGGGCAGGCGTCCGACCTGAACGGTGACTTCGGCCTGCCAACGCGGCGGCAGGGTATAGGCCAGGATCACCGCGATGATGGTAGTGATCAGGGTGATCAGCAGCATGCCGCGCCAGGACAGGCGAATGGTCGCCCAGATCGAGGTCAGATCAAAATCACGAGAGGATGCAGAGGTGTTCATCATGGCGCTGTGCATGGAATCAGAAGAAGGATGAGACATGTTAATTCTGCTCGTGGACCAATCTGTTCTGGTTGGCGGTCTGTCGTAATGGTGAATGATGAAAAGAGGTCTATAACCGGTGCAGGATTCTACCCCAATGTGGCAGTCCTGTGCTCAGGCGGCGTCTTTTTTTATGGTGGAGTGTTCGTGCAGCAACTCGGGTGACAGACCTGCGCTGGCAGGTGGCGGCGGGCATTCGATGACTGGCATGCGATTGCGCAGGATGATCTTGAGCGCAGTCCATACCAGGACTTTAAAGTCAAACAGGATGGATTCCTGAGTCAGATGGCGCACACGCAGGCGGTTTTTTTCGGGCAGGATCACGTCAAAGTACGTGGTGAGCGGGTCACTCGATTCGGCCAGCAGACGCTCTTCATGGATATACAGCAGTGAGGCAAGGTCGGTAATGCCGGGACGGTAGGCAAAAATGACTTTACGCGATTCCAGATCATAATGCGGCAGGTGGCTGACGACTTCCGGACGGGGGCCGACGATGCTCATTTCACCTTTGAGCACATTGATGAGCTGAGGGAGTTCATCGATTTTGGTCTTGCGCAGGAGTTTGCCGACCTGGGTGATGCGGTTGTCATGTGATGCAGTGATGTTGAGACCTGCGGCATCATGACGCATGGTGCGAAATTTGATAATCGAGAAAGGCAACTCATAACGACCGGTACGCACCTGCCGGAAAAAAACCGGGCCGGGGCTTTCGAGTTTGATTAATACCGCAACAATGAGTGCAATAGGCAGTAAAACGGGGATCAGGCATATCGCAACGCAGATATCGAAAACGCGTTTAAGCACATTGTAATGCATGGTGTCAACATCATGAGGCGGTTTCTTTCTTACGGGGCAGTATACAAGAAGCACTTCTTAAAGCAAAATTTTTTGCCGAATAATCACAATTCAAGTGCTTGTTGCTACATCCACATGACCTTTTTAGTGATCTGTGTTGTGATGTTGCAAGTCGTGTTACCAGATGGTTTATATCTCATGGACGGCGATCCACGCCGCGGCGGGATAGGCCGCGTCTGGCGTAGATGGCCGATCAGGCCTTGGTGCGGTTCATCTGGCTGACCAGCTCATCCAGCCAGCCTTTGATGCGATATTTCTGATATATGATCGCATTGACGGGCTGATAGTCACTGGTGAGAAAATCCGCTGCAATGACCGGTTGCTTGCGATCAATGATGCAGATGTTGGCCGCGCTGTAAAAATCATAGTCACGGATACTGGTATTGGTCGTGATCAGTTTCTTCTGGGCGCCTAGGGTTTCCAGCGTGCGCATGGTCAGGCCGGTCTGCTCGGGATGCTCGATATCCAGAATGATGCGTGAGTCGCGGAAGATTTCCTGCACCTGTGCCTTCATCAAGGGATCGAAGCGGAAATCACTGAACTGTGCTTTGGCAAAGGCCGGGTTGATCAGCTTATAGACCCAGTACACCCATTTGGCCTGTAAATACAGATAAAAGAATACACGCGTGCTGGCGGGCAAAGCCTGACGTACCGCAGATGCGACGGCATAGCGGTCAGTGTGGGCGGTGCCGACGAAGCTGATGTCGTAGCGGGAGTCGCTGGTCGAAGGCGCTTCAAAGCCCGGCGAGAAGAACAGCGGGCGGAAGCCGATACCGTATTGGGCCGCATCCTGACGATCAAAGGTGTAGGCATGATCAAAATGAATCAGATTGTCACGTGCGCGTGGCCGGTTGGCAAACGAATCCCACATGTAGAGGATAAAGCAGGCCGTGGGCAGGCTCTGGCGCCAGCGTTGCAGGGTCTTGGTCGAGAGGGTCTGACCGCTGATGACAAAGACCAGATCGTAGGCTTTATTGCCCAGACGCTGAAGCTCGCTCGCATAAAAACGGTCCGCGATCTGGATCACAAGCTCGGGACGGACTTTGGTCACGGCTTTTAAAAACGCCGACTGAAACGGCCGGTCCATGATGAAGTCGACCTGTGCGCCGCGTCGCTCGAGCTCGGCATGGATTTCTTTTTCGTAGCCAAAAAATTGCGGGGCAACCAGCAAGACCTGCTTGCCTGCCAGAGAGTCTTGCATGGTGTTATTCCTGACGTTTCAGAATACGGGCCGGGATGCCCGCGGCCAAGGCGTCATCGGGGATCGAGTCGAGGACCACGGCGTTGGCACCGATAGACACATTGTTGCCGAGCGTGATGCCGCCCAGCACTTTGGCACCCGCACCAATCAGCACATGATCACCGACGACGGGTCGGCGTGTGGCGTCGTAGGTGAAGTCGAGATCCTTGGCACCCAAGGTGACGCCCTGATAGATCACGGCATTCTTGCCGATCGACACGGCACCGATGACCGTGCCGTGGGTATGTGGAAAAAACAGCCCCGGGCCGATGCGGCAGATGGTGGCGATCTCGATGCCGAAGAGCAGGACATTGAGCATGGAGCAGATCCGCGCCAGAATGCCGTAGCCTGCGGCCTGCAGATGATAGGACATGCGGTACAGCAGCACAGGCAGCATACGCGGCGACAGGGCTTTGAGCCAAAAGCGGATGCCTTCGGCCGCAAGATCACTGCCGGGATGAAACAGCTCGTGCTGGCGTAGCAGGTCCATGCGCAGCACGTCCTTGAAGCTCAGCGGATCGGATGCGGATTGATCAGTCGTCATGGCTTGGGCGTCCATTTACTCAGTTCATCAGTTTACGGGCGCGCAGTTCGTTGTTGGCCTGCTCCAGACGGTCTTCAGGCACGTCTTGCTCGTTGACCCAACTGGCGAAGCGCTGCAGACCTTCGCGCAGCGTGATCTTGGGGGTGACGCCCAAGCGGTCTTTTAAGCGGCTGACATCGGCGACATTATGACGAATATCGCCAATGCGGTATTGGCCGGTCACGACCAGCTTGGGCTCAAAACCAAAGGCACGCGAGAGTTCGCTGGCGACTTCTTTGACCGAGGTGGCCACGCCGCTACCGACATTGATCACGGTATTTGGGGCTTTCTCGATCAAGAGACCCTGCAGCAGGGCTTCGGCGACATCATCGACATGGACGAAATCACGGCTTTCTTCGCCGTCTTCAAACAGGGGCAACTCGCTGCCGAGACGGATCTTGGTCGAGAAAATCGACAGGATGCCGGTATAGGGATTGTTCAGCGACTGGCGTTCGCCGTAGACATTTTGCAGGCGGTAGATGACGTAGTCCATGCCCATCGATTCGCAGCCAATGCGTACCAGATCTTCCTGCGCATACTTGGTTGCGGCATAGATGGAGGCTGGGGAGACCTGATCGGTTTCCTTGGTGGGCACGACCTGCAGGGGTTGCTGGCAGGTCGGGCAAATCGGTTCCCATTGCGCACGTGCCAGCACGTCGGCCTGACGTGAGCTGGGGAATACACGTCGATGGTCACAGGCGGCACACACGTAGGCACCTTCGCCATAGACCGAGCGGCTGGAGGAGAGCAGGACGCGGCGTACGGTTTTCTGCTCGGTTTTGACCAGTACATCAAACAGCAGCGCGGTGGCTTGCGTGTTGACTTCATTATAGCGGGCGATTTCGTACATGGACTGACCGGTGCCGGTCTCGGCTGCCAGATGGACCACGGCGTGGACGCCATCCAGTGCACGCTCAAGCGTCGCACGCGAGGTCACGTCGCCACGGATAAACTCAACACCGTCCTGCTGCAGCCAGTCCAGATCCTTGGGCAGCGCGCCATGGATCTGGGGGGAGAGCGTGTCCAGAATCCGCACCTTAAAGCCGGCCTTCAGGATTTTAGGGGTGAGATGTGAGCCTATAAACCCTGCGCCACCGGTGATCAAGACTAGATTGGACATGTGTGTTCTCGTTCAAAAAGAATAAATCTAAAAATGCCTGTGCTGGCGGTCGCGCATATTAGCGTATCGTGTCCAGCCAGACCGTTTCTTTTAGTGCATCCCTGCAGCAGCTTCCGTATACGGAGGCTGCGGTTCGTCGATGGCAGCATCACAGCAGCGACTGATAAATCTCCAGATGTTTCTGAGCTGAGATATCCCACGAAAATTGGGTCGCCCGCTGATAGCCCTTGTCGACCAGGGCCTGCCGGGTCGGATCATCCTGCATGTGCTGCATGGCTTGTGCAATCGCCTGCAGGTCATCCGGCTGGACGCTGATGGCAGCATCACCCACGACCTCAGGGATCGACGAGCTGTTGGCCGCGATGACCGGGCAGCCAAAGTACATGGCCTCAATCGGCGGCAGGCCGAAGCCTTCGTATTTGGAAGGGTAGACCATGCAGAGTGCCGAGCGGTAGAGCGCGATCATCTGGCCTGAGGTCACATTGCCGACGACATGGACCAGACCCTCAAGGCCGAGCGCGCGGATCTGCTCCTGCTCGGCGGGGTTAAATGGGGCACCGGTACAGAGCAAGTGGACGCCGTCATGCTGTAGTCCAGACAGTTGAAATCCACTCAGGGCCGCGCCAAAATTCTTATAGCCGCCGCGCCCGCCGACATAGAGCACATAGCGCGGGATGACTGCGGGTAGCTGTGGCAGGGTTGCCTCGGTGCTGAGCTGGGTGTTGCCCAGTGAACAGCCCAGATGTACGACATGGATCGGGCAGCGGTTCGCCAATGTGGGGTAGATCGCCAGCAGATCTTTTTTGGTATTTTCCGAAATACAGATCAGGGCATCCGCCGTGAAATAGGAAATACGCCGCTCAATGATGTTGGGCAGGGCACCTTTGCCCTGAATCATGCCGAGCTCATAGGTCATGTCATAGACGGTCGAGACGTTTTTGGCTTTGGGGTTCCAGGCAAAGCGGAAATGGCTGGAATGAAAAATCCGGCTTCCCGCATAGACCGGCAGCATGCGGCTATAGCGGTGCCCCGAGATATGGCGCACAGTATCGGGCGGCGTCAGACGTTGGATGCGCGAGGTCATTTCCTGCCAGTAGACAGATGCACCGCCACTGCGCTGCAGGCGATAGATGATGTCATCGAAGGTGATGGTCAGGGACATAGTACGCGTCCTTCTTGGGGATATCATCAGTGCTGCTGATGCATGGTATTGGAGTAAGCCTGCGTATGATACGTATTTGGCGCGGGCTTGTCATGAGATGACGGTTGTCGTTTCAGTTTCTGCAGCAAAAAGCTGCTGGTCAGATAAAAAAACACCCCTTCAGAAAAATAGCCACCCCCCCGGATCAGCAGCTCGATCAGGAAGCCGGTCATGATGCAGTGCGCCAGCAACTGTAAGGGCGGCAGCCGGTGGTGCTTGATAGTCATGAGCGAGCGGATACCCTGAGCGATCAGCAACAGGACCAGACCCATACCGAAAATGCCGAATTCAGCCACCAGTTTGCTGGCGGTCGATCCACCATCAAACAGATTAAAGTTATCCCCGGTGATGAGCAGGATACGCGCTGTCGCGTCGCCGGTGTCGTTGGCGATGCCGAATTGCTGAAAACCGATGCCGAGCCCTGCCGTATCACGTAATGCCAAAAACGCATTTTCCCAGCCTTGCAGATAGACCAGTGCGGACAGATTGCTGGAGTCGGCGGAGAGGTTGATGCGGTCAGCATAGTAATTCAGGTCTACAAATGCGGGAGCAACGAGGATGACCGGCAGCAGGATGAGCAGCATCTTGCGAAAATCAATGAGTGTCAGTGCGGCCAGCATCACCACGATCAGCATGGTCAGATTTTCGATATAGATGCCCCATGCTGCAAAGAATGCCAGCAGCAGCAGCGGATAATGGCGTGCCGCGACGTGATAGATGAGGAAGGGCGCGGTGGCCAGCGCAAAATGCGAGGGCTCTGAAAACAGGAAGCAGGGCTTGGGCGAAGCATTACCAAAAAAGTCGATCCCGGACAGCGAGACCAGCGCATTGACGATCAAAAGCAGCATGATCAGATGCAGCATTTTTTGCAGGGTGATTTCCTTTAAACAAGCCAGTTGTTGGCCAAATAGACGTGCGGCGATGAGTACGCCCAGCAACAGGATCAGACTACCAAAGAGCTTGGCTGGATCTTGCGTGAGCTGAAACAGGATGCCGACCAGCGCGTAATGAATGCAGATCAGATACATCCAGACCAGGCTTACGGCCAGATATCCCGTATGTTCACGCGGCACGCCGGGCTTGGGTGTCAGGTGTGCCATCACGCCCCAGACAAAGAGCGGCATGATGGCCAGCAGCAGTCCCAGCGCCTGTGAGGAGGCTTTGACCACCATCATGATCAGGGATGGCATGAAGACGATGGCAATGAACAGCAGCCTGAGCCTGAAGACGGGGATGGTCATGATCATCTTTAGTCCTCAAGGGTGGTGGATCGCAGGCGATGCACCAGCCAGTATTGCATGACGGAGTTGGTCATCTCAGCCAAAGCCACCGCCATTGCGGCACCCCAGACACCCCAATGACTGATACCCACATACAGGTAGAGCGCGACGATCAGAAAATTGACCACCGCCAGACGCGACATCCAGTGATAGCGTCCCTTGGCATTGATAAAGGCGCTGTAGGAGAGATTACGCATTTTGAACACGGTCGCCATGGCTATCGGAATGATGAGCTGGACGGCATCGCGGTACAGTGGCGCAAAGGTGTGGATCAGGAGGCCGACGAGGGCCGCATATCCGACGGTCAGTGTCGCCGCCAGTAAGAAACTGCGGTTGAGAAAGCGGATCTGCTGCGTGTGATTGGTCCGGTTCATCGCCATCGCAGACATTTTGGCATACAGATCAGAAAAAAATGCGCCAGCCACAAACAGCAGCGGGTCCATGGTGCGGTTGGCGAGTGCGTAATTGCCGACGTCATGCGCGGTAGACAGTTTGGTCAGCATCAGGATATCAAGGCGCGCATAGGACGCACCGATGATGATGGCAAACCCGATGGCGAGGCTGTGACGGTAATACTGCACAATGTCGCCCAAGGTGTAGCTGCGCCCGCGCCATTGCTTGCGTGTCAGCAGCAGGCTAAACAGCGCGATCAGGAATTCGATACCCAGCAAGGTCGGCAAAGCATGACTGAGATAGCCTACATGTACGATCAGCAGGAGCAGGCCGAGTGCAACGACTGAAAAGCCGGTGTAAATGGGCAACAGCGACAGCAGGCGGTTCTGCGCCTGCAGGTAGATGGCGCTGACATTCTGCAGTAGTGGCATGCAGCCAAAGCCAAAAATCAGCAGCCAGTCCACGGCAGTCAGTGCAGGATTGAGCCAGTGATGGACCAGATACAAGAGCGGTGCGAATGCCAGCATGGCACCGAGTTTGGCGACGATGACTTCGTTGAGCGGTACGCGCTGTGCATCTAAGCTATGTTCGCGCAGCAGATAGGTGTCTAGCCCAAGGTCCAGCACCAGCCGCAAAATCTCGGCGGCGGTAAAAATAAACGCAATCGGGGCAAACGCGGTCGGCGAGAGTGCCTGCGCGAGCAAGAACATCAGAAACAGGCGCAGGCCGATGGTGCAGCCTTTCACAACCAGCAGGGAGAGGGTGTTTTTGAGTGAAAAATTCATCGTCCGGATCTGGCTGCACGCAGGGCTTTGACATAGGCGACGCGCTGCGCAGTTGCTGCGCCCAAGGCGTGATCGTCGGTTTTACCCTGCAAGACGGGCAGGATATCGTGAGCCAGCGATTTGCCGAGCTCGACGCCCCATTGATCAAAGGCATTGATCTGCCAGAGATGGGCCTGCACAAAAATCTTGTGCTCATAGGCGGCGAGCAGGAGTCCGACATAGAACGGCGTCAATTCCGGCAGGATGATCACGGTCGAGCGCTGCCCGCCGAGACAGGACTTGAACGGCGCATCGGGATAGCGTCGGCCTTCGGCCAGCGCCGCACTCTGAGCGAAGCAGTTGGCCAGCAACTGATCCTGATGACCGGCAAAGATATCCGGATCTTCGGCGACGGCAATAAAATCGGTCGGAATCTGGCGTGTGCCCTGATGCAGCATCTGAAAGTAGGCATGCTGACCGTTGCTGCCGACACTGCCAAACACGATCTGGGCGGTGCGATAGCGGATAGGATTGCCCGCGATATCCATGCCTTTGCCGTTGGATTCCATTTCCAGCTGCTGCAGGTAGGCCGGAAAAGAGCGCAGACCATGGCAATAGGGGGCAATCGACAGCCCGGCAGCGTCGTTTTCTTCGATGTTCCACAGGCCGACGAGACCCATCATCACAGGGATATTCTGCGCCAGCGGGCGATCAAACAGGTGGTCGTCCATGGTGCGCGCACCGGCCAGCAGATACTCAAAGTGATCCATGCCGACCGCGATGGCTATCGGCAGTCCGACGGCAGACCAGAGCGAGAAGCGTCCGCCTACCCAATCCCAGAAAGCAAAAATGTGATCGTCCGGGATGCCGTAGGCCTGTGCTTTGTCCACGGCGGCGGTGATCCCGACCAGATGGTGCCGGACCGCGACATCGTGCGTGATCTGGAGCCGATCTGTGAGCCACTGGCAGGCGGCGTGGGCATTCTGCATGGTTTCAAAGGTGGTGAAGGTCTTGCTGGTGACGAGAAACAGCGTTTCTTCGGCGACCACATGCTGCAGGACTTCGTGCAGGTCATCGGCATCGATATTGGCGACAAAGAAGACCTTGATGTGACCATTTTGAAAGCGCGCCAGTGCTTGCGTGACCAAGAGCGAGCCCAGATTGGAGCCACCAACGCCGATATTGACGACATAGCGGATCGGCTTACCGCTTGAGCCTAATATTTGCCCTGCATACAGACGGTCGATAAAGGTACGCATCTGTGCCCGTACCGCGATGGCCTCCGCGATGTGTTCCTGCATCTCGTCAGGAAGCGTGGGGTCGGGCAGCGCGCGTAGTGCGGTATGCAGTACTTTGCGCTGCTCCGTGATATTACGGATATCTCCGGATCGAAGGTCGGCAATGGCCTGCTCAAGGTTCGCCAGTTGTGCCCGCTGGATGAGCGCATCGTGGGTACTTTCGCTCAGCATCTGGTTGGTGAAATCAAACAGGGCGTCTGCACAGATCAGTTGGCGCGGAATTGGAGGGAAGGCCTGTGTAGACATATTCGCGTTCTTTTATCCAGTCAGTGCTGCAGAGGTATGGAGCGGCCATCAGGGTTGCCGTCTGTCGGTGCTATCTATGGTACGGATCAGGCCGCAAGCGTGCTGCAGATGAAGCATCGCTTTGCAGGCTGAACTGATCATCACGGTATTATCTTGACGAATGATGGTGTCTGAATCGTGTCAAAGTATTGAATTATAGAGTAGGCACCTAGACCAGACAAGCTGTTGATTTTTTCATCAGCGCGCCGCCATCTTGCTTCGTCAGCCACCATGGTCTAAATGTTGATGGTGGCTGTCGCTCAGTGACCTGCCGAATTGCTGATTTAAAAGACCTCAGCATCCTTAAATGCTGCCGCAACCTGATCTTTACCCGAGAGCAGCGGTGCACTGCTGATCGGCCAGTCGATGGCAAGATCCGGATCATTCCAGATGATTGCGCGTTCATGGCTTGGTGAGTAGGGGTTGGTGGTCTTGTAGAGGAACTCTGCGGTATCGGATAAGGTCACGAAGCCATGCGCAAAGCCTTCGGGGACCCAGAGTTGGCGACGATTCTCCGCAGAGAGGATCTCGCCGACCCAGTGTCCAAAGGTGGGCGAGTCCTTGCGGATGTCGACGGCAACGTCAAACACTTCGCCCTGAATCACGCGGACCAGCTTGCCCTGCGCCATGGGATCAAGCTGGTAATGCAGGCCACGCAGGACGCCGCGCTGGGATTTGGAGTGGTTGTCCTGCACAAACTGACGGGTCAGGCCCGTGGCTTCTTCAAAGACGCTTTGTACAAAGCTCTCATAAAAAAAGCCCCGGTCGTCGCCGAAGAATTTCGGTGCGAACAGTACCACCTCAGGAATGGCGAGTTTGGTGGCTTGCATCAGAAAATCTGCTCTTTCAGAAGATTGAGGAGATATTGACCATAACCGGTCTTCGCCAGCGGCTTGGCCAGCGTCGTCAGTTGCTCGGCATTGATCCAGCCATTGTGGTAGGCGATTTCTTCAGGACAGGCGACTTTGAGGCCTTGACGCTTCTCGACCGTGGCGATGAACTGACCGGCTTCAAGCAGTGAGTCGTGTGTGCCGGTATCGAGCCAAGCATAGCCGCGGCCCATGAGCTCGACCGACAGTTCACCCTGATTGAGGTAAAGCTGATTCAGGTCAGTGATCTCAAGCTCGCCGCGTGCAGATGGCTTGATCTGCTTGGCAAGCCTGACCACCTGATTGTCATAGAAATACAGACCGGTGATGGCGTAGTTGGATTTGGGCTGTTTGGGTTTTTCTTCCAGCGACAGGACTTTGCCCGAGGCGTCAAATTCGGCGACGCCATAGCGCTCAGGGTCGTGAACATGATAGGCAAACACGGTCGCGCCGCTGGTTTTCTGATTGGCATTGATCAGCAGTTGCTTGAAGTCATGACCAAAGAAAATATTGTCACCCAGCACTAATGCACAGGCATCGTCGCCGATGAATTCTTCACCCAGAATAAAGGCTTGTGCAAGGCCATCGGGACTTGGCTGTACCACGTAGCTGATGTCGAGTCCCCATTGTTTGCCGTCGCCGAGCAACTGCTGGTAGCGCGGAATGTCCTGCGGGGTGGAGATCAGCAGGATCTCTTGAATGCCCGCCAGCATGAGCGTCGACAATGGATAGTAGACCATCGGTTTGTCATAGACAGGCAGCAGTTGCTTGGAGATGGCGAGTGTGGCTGGATGCAGACGGGTGCCGGAGCCTCCAGCAAGAATAATGCCTTTACGTTTCATTCTGTTATCCATTCAATGTCATGGGGTGGGAATCGTATCCCGTTTTTTAAATTTTACATGCACCAGATGACCGTTTGGTGTGCCATCGAGGTCGTGATGCAAGGTCAGGGGTTGCGCGCCGAGGCGCTCGTTTAGGGTTTACGGCCCTGAACTTCAACCCACTCGGTGACCAGTCGCTGGACATGATATTGCCAGTCGGGCAGCGTAATGCCAAGTAGTGCCTGCAATTTTTGCGTACTGAGTCGCGAATTTTTAGGACGCAGGGCGGGCACAGGGTAGGCGCTGCTCGGAATCGGCTCGACATCTGCGGCCTGTACCTTGAGCGGATAGCCGTATGTGGTTGCTTCGCCTATCACATACTGAGCATAGCCGTGCCAGCTGGTTTCACCGCCCGCCACCAGATGATAAATGCCGGAGGCGCGTGCTGCGAGTGTGCTATCGGACTGCAGACGGTAGATGGCGAGTGCGGTGACATCGGCGATGAGTTCGGCGCTGGTCGGTGCACCGATCTGATCGGCGACGACACTCAAGCGCTCGCGTTCGGCAGCCAGACGCAGCATGGTCTTGGCAAAGTTGTTGCCGCGCCGGGCAAATACCCAGCTGGTGCGCAAGATCAGATGATGACAGCCGGATGCCGCGATGGCCTCTTCGCCGTCACGTTTGCTTTTGCCGTAGACATTCAGGGGCGCGGTCGGATCGTCTTCAAGATAGGCGCTGCCTTTGCTACCGTCAAACACATAGTCGGTCGAGTAGTGGATTAGCCATGCACCCAAGCGGCGGGCTTCCTCAGCCAGCACACGCAGCGATTCGGCGTTAACCCGATAGGCGCTATCGACATCGCTTTCGGCTTTGTCCACGGCGGTATAGGCGGCGGCATTGACGATGAATTGCGGGGCATGCCGCTGTACCAGTGCGCGCAGGGATTCGGGGTCGTCGAGATTGGCTTGGCTGCGATCACAGGCGATGAGTTCACCGAGCGGACTCAACGCACGCTGTAACTCCCAGCCGACCTGACCGTTTTTACCCAGCAACAGGATCTTTGCGGTCATGTCAGGTGAATTCCTGATAGTGCTGTTCGACCCAGTCGAGATAGGCACCGCTGGTGACATCGTCGACCCAGTCCTGATGGTCCAGATACCATTGCACGGTTTTGCGGATACCGGTCTCGAAGGTCTCGGCGGGTTTCCAGCCCAGCTCGCGCTCAAGTTTATGCGCATCGATGGCATAGCGGCGGTCATGGCCTGCGCGATCGGCAACAAAGCTGATCTGCTCGCTGTAGGGCTTGCCATCGCTGCGTGGTTTCAGTTCATCCAGAATGCTGCACAGGGCGTGGACCACGTCGAGATTGGCTTTCTCATTCCAGCCGCCGACATTGTAGGTTTCGCCCAAGGCACCTGCTTCGAGCACACGGCGGATGGCGCTGCAGTGGTCGGTGACATACAGCCAGTCACGGATCTGCTGACCGTCACCGTAGATTGGCAGTTTTTTGCCATTTAAGGCATTCAGGATACAGAGCGGGATCAGCTTCTCAGGGAAGTGATAGGGACCGTAGTTGTTGGAGCAGTTGGTGGTCAGTACCGGCAGACCATAGGTGTGGTGATAGGCACGCACGAGATGATCGGATGCGGCTTTGCTCGCAGAATACGGACTGTTCGGCTCGTAGCGATGGGTCTCGGTAAAGGCCGGGTCGTCTTTGGCCAGCGAGCCGTAGACTTCGTCGGTCGAGACATGCAGGAAGCGGAAGGCGGACTGCTGTTCTTCCGGCAGCGCCATCCAGTAGTGGCGTACGGTTTCCAGCAGTTTAAAGGTGCCGACGACATTCGTCTCGATAAAGGCACCAGGCCCTGCGATAGAGCGGTCCACATGGCTTTCGGCGGCGAAATTCAGCACGGCGCGCACATGATAGCGAGACAGCAGCTCGGCGATGGTAAACGTGTCGGCGATGTCGGCTTGCACGAAGTGATGCTTCGGATTCTGGGCGACCGAAGCCAGATTTTGCAGATTGCCGGCATAGGTCAGTTTGTCCAGACTGATAACGTCTTCGTTCTGATGTTTAAACCATTCCAGAACAAAATTGCTGCCGATAAAACCGGCGGCACCCGTGACAAGGATAGTCATGACTCTTGTGTTTCCTTAAATCTGAAAAGATCTGCCCGGCATATCAGGCAAGTAACCTGACGCCGTGTCAGTCAAAAAAATCGCCTCAGTGCAAAAGCACGAGGCGATATGGTACCGCATCCATTTGCTGGATTAATAGCTGTTTTGTGGTGCGACCCCGATCAGCGCTTGGATTTCGGCGGTTTTGGCGCGCATCAGGGCATCATCAGCACGCGATTCGACGTTCAGGCGCAGCAGGGGTTCGGTGTTTGAGGTACGGACATTGACACGCCAGTCGGCAAACTCAAGGCTCACGCCGTCGGTACGGTCCAGTGTCGGGCTTTCTGGCTGATAGTGATTGAGGATTTTCTCGATCACGGCAGCGCTGTTTTCGACGCGGAAATTGATTTCACCGGAGCAGGGGTAGGCCGCCATGCGCTCTTCGACCAGTTGCGACAGGCTCTTGCCGGTGCTGGAGACCAGATTGGTGACCAGAAGCCATGGGATCATGCCGCTGTCGCAGTAGGCGAAATCGCGGAAATAGTGATGGGCGCTCATCTCGCCGCCGTAGACGGCGTTTTCTTTGCGCATGCGCTCTTTGATGAAGGCATGACCGGTCTTGCACTGGATGGCATCGCCGCCTGCGGCCTGTACGATGTCGATGGTGTTCCAGGTCAGGCGTGGATCGTGGATGATCTTCTCACCGGGGTTCTTGAGCAGAAAGGCTTGCGCGAGCAGACCGACGATGTAATAGCCTTCGATAAAGCCGCCGGTCTGGTCGAACAGGAAGCAGCGGTCAAAGTCACCGTCCCATGCCACGCCGAAGTCGGCATTGTGGGCTTTGACAGCGTCGCTGGTCGCGGCACGGTTTTCCAGCAGGATCGGGTTGGGGATGCCGTTCGGGAAAGTACCATCGGCTTCGTGGTGCACTTTGATAAAGGTCACAGGGACATTCAGCTTCGCAAAGCGGGCCTCTAACGCGTCGATCACATGGCCTGCGGCACCGTTACCGGCATTAACCACGATCTTGAGTGGCTTGATGTTTGGGATATCGAGATAGCCCAAGAGGTGAGTGACGAAGTCTTCGAGGATCGACACTTCGGTCAGGGTGCCTTTCTTCTCGACATCGGCGAATTCACCGGCTTCGGCCAATGCCTTGATGTCGAGCAGGCCAGTGTCACCGCTGATCGGCTGGGCGTTTTTCTTAACCAGCTTCATGCCGTTGTAGTCCATCGGGTTGTGACTGGCGGTCACTTCGATCCCGCCGTCGACGTCCAGATGGAACGAGGCAAAGTACACTTCTTCGGTACCCGTCATGCCGATATCGATCACATCCACGCCGCTATCCATCAGACCTTGGGCAATCGCCATCTTCAGACTATGGCTGGTCGGGCGAATGTCGGCACCGACGACGATTTTCTTGGGCTTTAAAAACTGACCATAGGCGCGGCCGATGTTGTAGGCGATGGTGTCGTTGAGTTCGGTTCCCAGTTTGCCGCGGATATCGTAGGCTTTAAAGCAGGTCAGTTTCATCGTGTGGGCTCGCCTTTGAAGATAATGAATGAGTGGTGTCTAAAATGGACATAGGATAATGATAAATCACGATTGTGAATGTGTTGTTTTGCAATCATGTGTATTTGCACTGCGCATTGCTGTTGTTTTAGCCAATTGATTGATTTGATAAATGATATCTTGAGTCTGACTGCACTATCCGTACTGGCTTTGATCACAGCATACCGCGCCAACGTCATGACTTGCAATTCGCATGCCTGATCGACCCAGATGGCCTGTCAGATCAGCAGTTTGCGCATGGCTTCAGGCACGCCCAAGGCCAGTGCTTCAGGGATGCTCAACCAGCGGATGGGGGCATCGGCTTGGATCAATTGTGCTTGGGCCGCTGTATCTGGTGTGGCAATGACGAGCTGAATTTGCCAATGAAAATGCGTAAAGGTATGGCGGATCTGGCGTCCGGTCACGCAATTGGGTAATCCCAGACCGGCGATCACGGCGGCGGTCTGCGTCTCATCAGCGATGTCAATCATGGGCAGGCACCACAGTCCGCCCCACAGACTATGTGGTGGGCGCTGCTGCCAGAGGGTGTGGTCACCGTCTTGCAGGAGTAGCGCGATGGCGTAGCGGGTCGGGATGGGCTTCTTGCTGGGTTTGTAGGGGAGCTCCAGTACGCGGTCCTGCTGATAGGCCTGACAGTCGTCCTGAAACGGGCAATACAGACACAGCGGCTTCTTGGGCGTGCAGATCGTGGCGCCCAGATCCATGATGGCCTGTGTATAGTCGTGGGTGCGGGTATGTGGCGTAAGCTGTGTGGCAAGCTGCCAGAGCTGGTCGTTAAAGGCACTTCGGGTACTGTCACCGTCCAGCGCATCAAAGCGCGAGAGCACCCGTTTGACATTGCCGTCCATGATCACGCCGTATTGGCGCAGTCCTAAAGACATGAGCGCCCCTGCGGTCGAACGACCGATGCCGGGTAGTGCGATCCAGCCTTCTAGTGTTGTTGGGAAATCTCCCTGATCTGCCACGATCCCCGCGGCCTTGTGTAGATTGCGCGCCCGCGCATAGTAGCCCAGACCGGCCCAATAAGGCGCCACCTCATCCCATGTGGCACGCCCTAAGTCAAACACCGTCGGGAAACGCGTGATAAAGCGCTCAAAGTAGCCCAGCACAGTCTTGACCTGTGTCTGCTGTAGCATGATCTCCGACACCCAGACTTTATAAGGGTCATCAGAGACTTGCCAAGGGAGGCCGTGGCGACCATGCACGTCAAACCACGCCAAGAGGCGCTCGGCAAAAGTGGCATGTCGAACATGCTCCGCGTGGGGAGTACGTGCAGTCAGCACTGAGTCGGTCATACCAAATCCATACCACAAATCCATACACAAAGATCATGCAAAAAATGGCGGAATCCGCCTCGGGTCATGGCGTCATCGTGCCTGACAGGCTATAGTGTAGCGTATTCTTTTGCGTGTTTCGGATTGTTGCCATGAATAGCCTAAATTCCTCCATCCCTTCGGCCCATGATCTGGAGGCGCAGGATCTGACACGGATACTGCCAGCATCACGCAAAGTCTATATTCAAGGCTCGACCCCAGACATTCAGGTCCCGATGCGCGAGATCAGCCTGACCGACACGCCGACCGGTCTGGGCGGTGAGAAAAATCCACCGGTCCTCGTCTACGATACTTCGGGTGTCTATACCGACCCGAACGTTGCCATCGACCTGACCAAAGGTCTGCCTGATCTGCGCAGCCAGTGGATCGATGCCCGTCAGGACACCGAGAAGCTCGAGGGTCTGTCGTCCGAGTTTGGCCGTCAGCGTGCGCGTGATATCTCGACGGCATCCTTACGCTTCGCCCATATCCAGAATCCTCGCCGTGCTAAGGCCGGTGGTAATGTCAGTCAACTGCACTATGCGCGTCAGGGCATCATCACGCCTGAGATGGAATACATCGCCATCCGCGAAAACCAGCGTCAGTACGCAGGGACTGATACCCGCCAGCATGCGGGTCAGAATTTCGGCGCCAACCTGCCACGCGAGATCACGCCTGAGTTTGTGCGTAGTGAAGTCGCCGCCGGTCGCGCCATCATCCCCGCCAATATTAATCATCCAGAACTCGAACCGATGATCATCGGTCGTAATTTCTTGGTCAAGATCAATGCCAATATCGGCAATAGCGCGCTGGGCTCGTCGATTGAAGAAGAAGTCGCCAAGATGACCTGGTCCACCCGCTGGGGTGCGGACACCATCATGGACCTCTCGACCGGCAAGCATATCCATGAGACGCGCGAGTGGATCATCCGTAATTCGCCCGTGCCGATTGGTACCGTGCCGATCTATCAGGCGCTGGAGAAGGTCGATGGCGTGGCTGAAGACCTGACGTGGGAGATCTTCCGCGATACACTGATCGAGCAGGCCGAGCAGGGGGTAGACTATTTCACCATCCATGCGGGCGTGCTCTTGCGCTATGTACCGCTGACCGCACAGCGCCTGACCGGTATCGTGTCGCGCGGTGGGTCCATCATGGCCAAGTGGTGCCTGTCGCATCACCGCGAGAATTTCCTCTATACGCACTTTGAG
>JASLEL010000211.1 GCA_030151145.1 Aquirhabdus sp.
TTCGTCCAGACGGATGAGCTGAATCTCCTGCTGACCTTGCACTTGAGGCGTCACGATCTCCGCATAGCGGTATCCATGCTTACGCGAAGCATAGATGGGGCACACCACATAACCTTGGGGCGGCGCACTCACCAACTGCAACAACAGCGCCCGGACCACACGCTGAATACCTGTACGCGCATCAAACTGCGCCACAACCGAAACATCGACCAGCAGACGGGGAATAGCATGGGCGGGTCTTTGTCCAATCGCTTGCTGCTGCACAAAGTGACGCACGCTTTTGGTTGATTGAAGCTTTGACAACAGGGACAACAAAAACACCATCAGCCCACACGCTCCCGATAAAATGCATATGCGCCATCCAGATCATCAAAGGTATACAGCTTGCCTTCGATAATGACCGCCGCATGATCACAGTGTGCCCGAATAAAATCCGCATCATGGGAGACCATGATCATCGAACGATCTTTACGTCGTTCAAACAGCTCATAACGACACTTTTCCTGAAAACGGCTATCGCCCACGGCCACAATTTCGTCAATCAGAAAACAGTCAAACTCAATCACCATGGAAATGGCAAACGCCAAACGTGCACGCATCCCCGAAGAGTAAATCTTGACCGGCTCACGCAAATAACGACCGAGTTCTGAAAACTCCTGAACAAAATCAATCTTGTCGTCGGCACTTTCGCCATAAATCCGGCAGATAAATCGCAGGTTGTCGAGCCCCGTCAATGAGCCCTGAAAGCCACCACCGAAAGCCAGCGGCCATGAAACTTTCATCTTGCGCACGATCGATCCGCTGGTGGGCTGCTCGGCACCACTGATCAGACGGATCAGGGTCGATTTACCCGAACCGTTACGGCCCAGAATGCCCAGCTTCTCATGACGCTGTACGGTCAGATTGATATTATCCAGCACCACAGAAGGCCCGCTACGCGTCTGATAGGTCTTATAGACATTACTGATCTCAATCATGACTCAGCTCCCGGCCCACTGCTTTTACCTGAATCAGGCCCAGCCCTGTCAAGCACAGACAGAATGTCAGCAAATACGGCAGGTTGTAGTGTGCGTGGACCTCCGAACCAAAGAAGCCCTCACGCACGATCTCCACCCCATGCACCATCGGCAGGAAAAGCACGACTTTCTGTGCTGCCGGCGGCAGCCAGTCCACCATGAACGCAGCACCTGACAAAGGGAACAGCAGATAGGAGGCAGGATGCCAGATCTTGTCGATCAGCTCAGAGCGCTCACTTACTGCCCCCAAGAATAAGGCAAAAGACACACCGAACCACGCCAGCACCAGCCAGCCGCCGATCACTTCGAGCACATTCTCAGGCAGCTTCATCGCACCAAAGGTGGTAAACAGCAGGGTCAGCGTCACAAAAGACGTGGTCGCGCCGGCAAATTCGAGCAGTACACGCGAAAAGTAGATATCGAGGATTTTTACCTGACGATGATAAAGCAACGTCAGATTGGGGCCCATCGCACCAATGGTCCGGGAGGGCATATTACGCCAGAGCAGCACAGAGGAGTAACCCGTCACCGCAAACGCCACGATCGGCAGATGCCCACCATGGACCGCTTTGGTCAGCACCCACAGTGTCGTGATTCCCATGGTAAACATCATGGGCTCAACAAACAGCCAGAGGAATCCGATATTATGCCGCCCAAAGCGTGTCAGCACCTCGCGCATGAGCAACGCACCGATGACCCGGATTTGAATTGCCAGCGAGCGGCGAAATGTTCCTACATTCTCGTAGCCATTCAATCTTGATGCTCCCGCACACCCGCAATCAGCATGGACAGCACACCCCAGATAATCATGCCTAACGCAAAGGTCGCCAGAATATTAAAGAAACGGCGCGGCTCCAAGGCATAGTCCGGCTTGTTCGGCTGCACGATGCGCTCGATATACAGCTGTTTGCGATACGCATCACTCTTGGCCTGCTCAAGCGAAGCCAGCGCAGCGCCCAGCTGCTTCTCGGCGAAGGCATTGTTCAATTGCAGGCGCTGATAGTCAGCAGACTGGGTGGACAGCGACGAACGGCTACCCGCAACGCCCAAGGTTTCCTTTTCGATCTCGGTCTGCAAGGTATTGCGCTGCGTCTCAAGCACAGGAATCTGTGGATTATCCGGCGCCAGTGCCTTGACCTGATTCAACTGAGAAATGGTTGCCACCAACTGATCCTGCAGCTTGGAGACCTGTTGCAACTGCAGGGCTGACTGTTTGTCAGTATCAAAGATGCCCTGCTTGTTGCGATATGCGGCCAGCTCATCCGCAGAGCGGCGCATAGACTCATTCGCCTCAGCGACTTCTTTCTCGGCATAATGAACCAGATCGCCCTGACCGCGCTCATTCATGCGGTTGACCAGTGCTTCGCTCATCTCCAGCAATTGCTCATTGATTTTCCAGGCATCAGCCGCCGAGAAAGCACGCACCTGCAGGGTGGAAATGGATGAGGAGGAATCCTGTGTGATCTTGATTTTGTCGCCGAAATATTTATACAGCTCTTCAAAACTGCTATTACCAAACGGCCCGCCAAAACGGCTGACCAAATCTGCAGGCGCACCATACACCGTACGCAGATTCATTGAACGATCCAGCACCGACAAGGCATCGCGCGAAGTCATAAAGTCATCAACCGTATAGACATCGTCCTGCGACTTTGCAAAGCCCGACGATTGCAGCAATGCCCCCAGTCCCGTCGCTGCCGGTTTTTGCGGACTACGCACGACAAACTTGGACTCAGAAATATAGACATCCGATGCAACCAGTCCAAAATACACAATTGAAACTGTGGTCGGAATAATCACCGTCAATAACAATAAAAAATGTTTCCTCAACCACTTGGAAGGCTGAAAGGAATGAGCGGCAGAATGATTTTCGATTTGATTCACGAGATTCTCTTGTCTTGATTTGGGCTTAAGCGTTGAACTAAAACAGCGCTAACGAATCGACAAATGTTATAAAAAACTTGACGACGCATCACTTGGATACGTCGTTGTCTCAGCAACTACACAAACACCTTAGACGCGGCCGTAGTTATCCTGGAAGCGCACAATATCGTCTTCGCCCAGATATTCCCCACTCTGAACTTCAATCATGATCAACTGCAGCACGCCCGGATTTTCCAGACGATGCTTGTTGCCCGCCGGAATATAGGTCGACTCATTGGCACCGAGCAGCAGCACCTCATCGCCATTGGTGACACGTGCTGTACCGCTGACCACGATCCAGTGCTCACTGCGATGGTGATGCATTTGCAGGCTTAAGCTTGCGCCTGGCTTCACTTCGATCCGCTTGATCTTAAAGCGCGAGCTTTCTTCCAGAATCGTATAGGTACCCCATGGACGGGCAACTGTACGATGCAATTTAAATGCCTCATGGCCACTGGCCTTCAGCTGAGCAACGACCTTGCGCACATCCTGCGTCTTCTCAGAGTGAGCAACCAGAATGGCATCCGGCGTATCGACGATGATCAGATCCTGCACGCCGACAGTTGCGACCAGACGCTCCGGGCTATGCACATAGACGTTACTGGAATCGACAATCACCGACTCGCCCAGCGAGCGGTTTTGGGAGGCGTCGCACTCGGTCAGGGTACTGACCGCCTGCCACGAACCAATATCGCTCCAGCCAAAATCACAAGGCACGACCGCCACACGATCCGAACGCTCCATCAGGGCATAGTCGATCGAGATGTCCGGGAATTTGGTAAAAATCTCTGCCGAGTAATCCTGCATCTTGGCGCTATGGATCGTCTCACCCAACTGCGCACGGCAGGCTTTGGCAACTTCAACAATTTCTGGGGCATGCTTGGTCAGTTCGGTAATAAACGTACCGGCACGGAAGCAGAAAATCCCGGCATTCCACAAGTGATTGCCCTGAGCCAGCAGCTCTTTGGCTTTCTCAAGATTTGGTTTTTCGACAAAACGCGCCACGCTGTGACCCAGACCAACTACGGCACCACATTCGATATAACCAAAGCCGGTCTCAGGCGCTGACGGGGTGATCCCAAAGGTGACCAGATAGCCTTCGTTAGCCAGCGCAGCAGCCGCAGCCACCGCATCTTCAAAACGCTCCGCATCCTGAATCAGATGGTCTGCAGACATGACCAAAAGCACCGCATCTGCACCATGCTTCGCCTCAATCTCAAGCGCCGCCAGCGCAATCGCAGGTGCGGTATTGCGACCGAAAGGCTCCAGCAGAAAGGTACCCTGCACACGCGCATCAACTTGAGAGAGATTGTCTTTGGTTTCGAAGAAATAATCACGATTTGTGACGGTCACGACCGCATTTGCATCACTCATCACGGCCAAAGCACGTTTATATGTTTTTACCAGCAGACTTTGCCCATCCGGCAATTTCATAAATGGTTTTGGATATGCTTCCCGCGAAACAGGCCACAGGCGCGTTCCCGCGCCACCCGACATTACCACTGGAACAAGAATCATCGATCTTCACCTATATTGCTTTTGATATTGCCTTCGTTCGTATCCGTTTTTATCACAGAAAACTTTGTACCACAGAAAACGCGCCATACCAGCCATCGGCGTCCTACAAGTTTGCACTTTAATAGCGCAAATAATAATCAAGCGAATACTCAATCATAAATATCACAATACCAACAACCCATGCACCACCAGCAAGGAGGGCTTGAGACCGTGCCATCGTGCATGACTTGGCGTTAACTCAATGAATCCATTCAGACATCGTGTCGTGTAATTGACTATAAATGGCCGTCCATGATTAAGCAAGACGAACATACAGCTTCACTACACACACCAGCATAGCGACAACATTTTAGTATAAATTATTGTTTTATATGTAATTTTTTATTATTTTATGAAAAATCATGGACCACCTTAACGAATTGACATGACAAAAATATGACATTAGAAACCAAGACTAAACTTCGGATTATCCTGTGGTCAATCCCAATTTGTATTTTTCATTCAGACCTGCCTCAGGTATGATTTCATCTACTTTAATGCACAGTATTTTTTACGCCCACAAAGGATGTCGCCCATGCGTCGGATTATCCACACCACTTCTGCTCCAGCCGCCATCGGCACCTACTCTCAGGCCGTCCAAGTCAACAAGACCGTCTATCTGTCAGGCCAGATCGGTCTGGACCCTGCGACGATGCAAATGGCCGACGGCATCGAAGCGCAGATCCGCCAAGTGTTTGACAATGTCAAAGCCGTGGTCACCGCCGCAGACGGCACCTTTGCCGATTTTGCCAAGGTCAATATCTTCCTCACCGACCTTGCACACTTCCAGTTAGTCAACCAGATCATGGGTGAGTATTTCACCGAGCCCTATCCTGCCCGTGCAGCCGTTGGCGTCGCCAGTCTGCCCCGCGGTGCGCTGGTCGAAGTCGATGGTGTGCTTGAGCTCACCTGAGCACGCCGGTCATGACCCGAACGCCCCCAGTGGACTGCTATGAATCGGAATCACGCTGAGTACAGGTCATGACGCTCCCTCTTCCAACGCCGGTGATTCAGGTCGCCGTTCCCGTTCCGCTCTTTAGCCTGTTTGACTATCATCTGCCCGCCGATCTGCCCACACCTGCCATCGGCAGTCGGGTGAGCATCCCCTTTGGTACCCGGGTGCTGATCGGCATCGCCTTGGGACCGGGTATGACGGACGGGAGCGCGATCGCGGAGCTTGGGAGTTTAAAGAGCATTCTGGAGGTGCTGGATGAGCAGCCGATCCTGCCGCCGGATTTGCTCAAACTCTTGCTCTGGGCCGCGCAGTATTATCATTTCCCGATCGGTGAGGTCTTAAGCGCCGCATTGCCTACCCTGCTGCGGCAAGGGCGCGGTCTGGATCTTTTGACCCGCTACTGGCAGGTCTCAAGCGAGATCCATCAGCGCCTCACCGCCAGCCCCGACTCCACAGCCGACCTCCTGCGTACCCTGAGCCGCTCCCCGCGTCAGCAGCAGGCACTCGAGATACTCAAGCTGCATGACGAACGCGGTGCTCCCGAGAGTATCCTGACACTGCTGGGCGTGGATCGCAAAGCCCTACAACAACTGGAAAAACGCGGCTGGGTCCATGCCAGCATGCGCCCGCACGAGCATATCGATCATCCGGTCAGCCTCGCCAGTCTGCCCCTGACACCCAATGCCGAGCAGGCGCATGCCATCGCCACGATCACGCAGGCATTGGGGCGTTTTCAGGGCATCCTGCTCAACGGTCTGACCGGCAGCGGCAAGACCGAAGTCTACCTGCAGGCCATGCAGCCGGTGCTGGAGCGCGGTCAGCAGGTGCTGGTGCTGGTGCCTGAGATTGGCCTGACGCCGCAGACGGTGGATCGCTTTCAGAGCCGTTTTCATGCGCACATCGTGCTGCTGCACTCCAACATGACTGATCTGGCACGCTTGCAGTCCTGGCAGGCGGCCTACACGGGTCGCGCCCAGATCGTGATCGGCACCCGCTCTGCGGTGTTTGCCCCGCTGCCACGGCTCGGCCTGATCATCATCGATGAAGAGCACGACCTGTCATATAAACAGCAGGACACCTTTCGCTACCATGCCCGCGATGTGGCGCTCAAGCGCGGACTGGATCTGGGCTGCCCGGTACTGCTCGGCTCCGCCACGCCGTCGCTGGAGAGCCTGCATCTGGCGCATGAGCAGCGCCTGTGGCACCTGCACCTGACCACCCGTGCAGGTGATGCCGATCTGGCGCGCATTCACTTGATCGATCTGCGTGGCAAAAAGAAAGACAACGGCCTCTCCCTCGTTCTGATCGATGCCATCCGCACCCATCTGAAAGCCGCTGATCAGGTGCTGGTCTTCCTCAACCGTCGCGGTTTCGCCCCGATCCTGCAGTGCGATGCCTGCGGCTGGCAGGCCGACTGTCCGCGTTGCGATGCCCACCTCACGGTGCACTACACGCCCAAGCAGCATCTACACTGCCATCACTGCAGCTATCAGAGTCGCCTGCCGCCGGTCTGCCCGACCTGCCATTCGCCTAATCTGATCCCGACCGGCAGCGGTACGGCACGGCTGGAAGAGACGCTAAACGCCCACTTCGCAGAGTATCCCGTGCTGCGCGTCGACCGCGATACGACCAGCAAAGTCGGCTCATGGGACAAGATCTATCAGCGCGCGCATGAAGCCGGTCCGGCGATCCTGCTCGGGACGCAGATGCTGGCTAAGGGACATCATTTTCCGCACGTCACGCTGGTCGCGATCGTGGATGTGGATGGGGGGTTCTTCAGTGCCGACTTTCGCGCACCGGAGCGCACGGCACAACTCATCCTGCAGGTCGCCGGACGCTCGGGGCGCGGCAGCAAGCGTGGTCAGGTGCTGATCCAGACCCGCAGACCGGAGAATCCTTTCCTTGTGACCCTGATCCGGGAGGGCTATGAGCACTTTGCACAGGATCTCTTGCGCGAGCGCCGCGCCGCACGTCTGCCGCCTTATCGTCATGCGGCCCTGATCCGGGCGGAGTCCTTAAGCATGACCAAAACCGAAAGTTTCCTGCAGCAGGCGGTGTTACTGCTGCGCGAGCATGAGACGCTGATCCAGCAAGGCAAGACCGGGGGCGATACACTGGAGGTCTGGGGTCCGATTCCGGCACCGATGGAAAAACGTGCAGGGTATTTCCGGGGTCATGTACTGATCCTCGCACAGGAGCGCCGCCTGCTGCATGACGTGATTGAGCCATGGTGGCCCGCAGTCATGCATTTACCAGACAAGCGTGGCGTACGGGCAACGCTGGATATCGATCCGATGGAGCTGTCTTAAACGTGCGCAAGACCGCATGCTTGATTTGAGCCGTTGTTGATTTGAAGCGTTACTGATGTGAAGCCGTGCTGACTCAACAGCGTAATGTCTTCAAAGATCTCGTCCTGATCAAGGCATTTACATGAACAACGGTCTTCAAAAATCAGACGTCTCACCAGACAACCTCGCGATGACCTACGATGCCCCGACGGCTGGTGCACCAGAGGATGTACACGCCGATGAGGGCAATATCCGCACTGACGCAGCACTGCCCATCGCCCTGAACATCTGCGTAAGTTGGGCCTCGGCCTGCTGGGTTGCAAGCGACAGCGCGCCGCCTGCACACACCCGAGCCTGTAGCTGCTGATTGAGCACCTGAATTTCTGAATCACTCAGGAGACTCAAGCCCAGCTGGACTGTCGAGCGCTCGCCGGTCCGCGCATCGTACATGGTGACATTGTCGATCTGCGTATCCAAAATCTGCACTGCGGGGAAGGTGACTTGCTGCTTTTGCACATTCAGCCATTGGCTCGTCGCAGTGGGCACGATATCGAGCAGATTGATGCCCAACTGCACACTGCCCTCGACCTGCATCAACTGATGCTGCCCCTTACGCCACAGGAGATTTGAGATATCCGGTGATGAGGCTGCAGGTGTACTGGCCATTGCCGAAGCACCCGCAGCAGTTGGCGGTGGTGACAGCATTTCTTTGGTCACAAACACATCAAAGGTATTATTGATCACGGGCAGCGTATGCAGTGCCAAGACCCGCTGCCATGCGGCCGACAGCGATACGGCCGGCAGTGTCTGCTCTGCGCTGTCAATACTTTTGGCGCTATGAGGCCGATCCGCCTGTGGCCGCGAGGCCCTCGACCCGAGATAAGCCAGACCGATCAGTACCAGCAGCATCCAGACCGTCCAGATGGGCCATCGTGAAGCATCACTACGCCATGCCTGTGTCATGAGAGATCATCCTTAACAGCAATCAGAGCATCCATCTAATCAGTACTCATCCAGATATCCATAGCCATCACAATGGATGCAGACCGCCTAGACTGACAGCTACATCCTGCAACGGCTCCCCCAATGCTACTGCATTGCAGACCAAAAGACATGCGTCCAGACATCACAGATCGATAAATCTCGCCACAATCCTTGCATCTATATCGCCGTCACATGCATGATCTACGATGCCTGATATCTATTGCACCATATGGTATAACGCCACGCCCCCTGCTGGCTGACACCAGAGCACTTGCTCATCATCCAGGAACTCAAAACCATGTCTCTGTTAGTCCAAGTCACGATTTTTCTGGGTGCCGCGATCCTGCTGGTCCCGCTGGGTCGGCGTCTGGGGTTGGCTGCCGTGCTGGGTTATCTGTTGACCGGAGTCATGCTGGGACCCAGCGTATTCAATGTCGCGGGCAATACCGAGGCAGTGATGCATTTTGCCGAATACGGTGTGGTGATGCTGCTGTTCCTGATCGGCCTTGAGCTGCAGCCCTCCCGGCTCTGGGCACTCCGTCGGCCAATCTTTATGCAGGGCGGTCTGCAAGTGCTGATCACGGGTTTAGTGCTGAAGCCCATCATCTGCCAGCTCTGTCCCGCGCCTCTCGCCACCCTGTACGGTCGCGGAGAGCTCTTTGGCATCGACCTGCGGACCCAGTTCAGAACCAGCTTAATCATCGGCTTTGGTTTTTCGCTGTCC
>JASLEL010000108.1 GCA_030151145.1 Aquirhabdus sp.
GTGTGACTTGAGCAGCCTTGAGCAAGGTGATCTCGTCAGCACGATCGACATATCGCCGCTGATCGGTGTGGAACGTCACCCGGAAAATATCAGTATTGAGCCGGTACTGGTCATAGTGGCCAAGCGTAGCAAAGGTCGGGGGTGTCATGGAGGTCACACAGCCTGACAACAGGCTGGCGCCGAGAATGACGCTTGCGTATAAACGCAAACGACCCGCCGTCGCGGCAGGCCGAAGAGCTGATTGGGAAAGCATGGCATTCCTCCGGAAGAGGGGTGATTTTACGAAAGATTTAGAATAATTCTAGGCCAGTAAGACCGGTTCACCGCGCAGAACTTGTGTCTGAACGGTGAGGATCTGTGGTGCTTTCGTAAATGCAGACGGATGTACAAATCGTCATGCCAACTTCAACGCAAAAGCGATGCTCACATCGCGGCAGCGATGGGGCTTTGCTGGTGAAATCAGGCGTTGGTGCTGATGTGGGTCATGCGGCCATGTTCGTCGTGATAGACGGTACAGATGTTGGCGGCACGGCCTTCGATGATTTCGGCTTCAGGGATATGGAAATGCTCGGCATAGTCGGCCAGCGTCTTGGTCGATGTCTCTTTGACCTGACGCGAAGGCAAGAGGCCCCACATCATGAGGGCGATGGAGCCACTGATGATCACGCTGACACCCATCTCGAGGCTGATCGGCGAGGAACCTTTAAAGAACTGAATGACGACAGGGTGCAGGCTGATGGCTTTGGCACTGGTAATCACCAGCAGCGGACGCCACAGATACAGCCACATACCCCACATCAGGGCAGTCGAGGTGTCGGAGAAGAGGCGCTGGTGCCAGCGCAATTGCGGTCGGACGTTGATGATCAACGGGTTAGTCATGGTGGTGCTCCTGGGCCTGTTGTTCAGGCTGATGTATGCCACGATCTGGGCTCACCCAACGCGCGCGTTTACCGTCGCGTCGTACCAGGACTTTGGGGAATGCCATAATTGTTGTGGCTATATTAATCACCCAAAACACCAAGGGGTACCAGATCATCCAGTAATAATTCCGCCCTAAGCCCTTTTCGTAGCGGCTGTCGAGCCATTTGCTGATCGCAAACTGGAGCAAGCAGGTTGCTCCGAGGAATATGCCTGATCCTTGTGGGATCAACGGCGAGCTCACCACCGGCCATACGCCGGCGGGGAGAACTAATCCGATCAGCCAGATGCTGACAAGGATAAGCATTAAATATGACCAAATGAGGGTGAGGCACAGCTCAATCATCAAAGGCCACAAAAAATTCAGGTTAGGGCGCAGCAGGACGTCAATATTCTTGATCAGGACCTGTGCTCCGCCCATCGCCCAGCGCAGACGCTGTTTCCACAGCCCGTTGATGGTTTCGGGCATCAGGATCCACACCAGCGCATTCGGCTCAAAGCGCACATCCCACCCGGCGCGCTGCAGCTTCCAGGTGATGTCGATATCTTCGGTCAGCATATCGGCCGACCAGTAGCCCACCTGATGTACGGCCGATTTACGGAAGGCGGTAATCACGCCAGATACCGTAAACAGGCGACCAAAGCTGCGCTGTGCGCGTTTGATCATACCGACGATCGAGGAGAACTCACCCACTTGTACCCGTCCGATCAATGTCGAGCGGTTGCGGATGCGGGGGTTACCCGTGACGGCAGCCACCTCCGGATGCTTCTCGAAATGGCGGACCATCCAGTGTGCCGCATGTGGATCAATCAGCGCATCGCCGTCGATCCCGATCAGATATTCAGCGCGTGCCAGCAAACTACCGGCTTGCAGTGCCATTGCTTTGCCTTGGTTCTCGGCCAGATGCACGACTTTCAGCTTGGGAAAATGCCGGGCCAGCTCATTCAGCACGTCCCCGGTATTGTCCTTGCTGCCATCATTGATGGCGATTACCTCAAAATCCGGATAATCCAGCGCCAATGCATGGCGAATGGTCTCGTTGGCATTCTGTCCTTCGTTGTAACAGGGGACTAGAATGCTGACCGCTGGTGGTTCGTCCAAAATTGGCGGGTTAGTATACACCGGTTCACGGCGTTCGTTACGCCAATAAAATAAAATAGCACCAATCATCCACAAATAAGACATCAAAAGTGGATAATAGAAAACGAAACCCAGCAGGGTATGCCAAGTGTGCGTGAGCGTGACTCCGATCATGCAGCACCTGCCGGTCTGGGCGGATGAAGTCTCCTCGTCATGGGAATCTCACCGTAGCTCAGGCATATTGGATTTGTGGTCAAAAACCGGCTTCAGGACTGCCGGATCCGGGTGATCTTTAATCGAATCATCGGGATAGAACGCAATATGTTCTACTCCTGCGTTATATAGACTTTGAATGGTGTCTGCAAGCTCCTGATTCGGAATTTTCTCGCCGGTACGCCAGTTGACAGTCTGTAGTTCAAAGACCACTTTACGCATGGCATTGGGGTGCTCTTTGACATTGTCGATCAGCTTTTGATAAAACGCCTTCGGATCATCGGCTTTTTCCATATAGGGCATGGCCATGATCGCGGTAAAGTCATAATTGACCAGTGAGTTATCCAGCGACTGCGCGTACCAGACTTCGGAACGCGGATTGAGCACCACCTGTGCATACAGGTTGCGTGCGGTCACGAGGCTGGGCTGCTCACTCCTCACGACGCCCGCCAGCTCGGTGGCAAAACGATCCAGCGTATTGATCTTTAGGATGGTCCAGCGGCCGATCAGGTCGTCGCTCTTGCGGATATCGCTGATCTTGGCGGGCAGACCCCACGCCAGATTCTGCGCGATGCCAAAGCTGCTGGCGTCTTCATAATCGGACAAGGTCACGTCATCATGAAAGAGTAACCCATCAATCGGGGTCGAGCGAGCCATGTCCTGATAAAGGTCACGAATCACCTGACGCACGCGCGGCGAGAAGGGCGACAGACGGCGATAGCCCATGTTCAGGTGATCACCGCTGGTGGTTTGCTCGGCGGTGACCAGATCCTTGGAGGCCGGCATGGCGTCGGGCAACTGCCAGGCCAGCATGGGCATCCAGGCATACAGGCGCTTGACTGGCGTGCGGGTGCGAATCTGCCATGCGACGCGGTTAAACAGATCGGCGCGCACTGGCAGGTAGCGATTCGGGAAATACACCGATTCGGCAGCGCCGGAGGCTTTAGGGTCTGCAAAGGCCTGCAGGTAGACGGTATTGACGCCCATTGCAACGATACGGTCCAGCAGGTGTCCGAGATTCTTCTCTTGCTGAGCGGGATCAGGATCATAGACATAGTCGAGATCGACGTGCATGATCTTGCCCGGACGGTCATTGTCCGAGAGGTTTTCGTCGCGGATTTTCAGCTCGCGTTGCAGATCCCACAGCTGCATGCGGCTTTCGACCAGCATGCGGCGCAGGCCCCACAGTGGGGTCGAGACCGTGTTGGGGCCGTCATCCAGTGTCAGACCGATGGGCATGCCCAGCTTTTCGGCGATTTCGCGGGTTTCGATGTTGTAGCGACCGTAAGGCCATGCGATCACGCGCGGCGAGCGGATACCGTGTTGCTTGAGCAGGTCGTTATTGCGTTTGAGATCGGTATAGATGCGTTTTTTGTAGGTGTCTTCGTCTTCGTAGCGTTTTTGGGCAGGGATATAGACGCGGGTGGTCGCCGCAGGCTCCATATTGCCTTGTGGATTAGCCAGAATACCGTCATGCAGCGCGTAGCTGTGACTGCCGATCTCGATCAGACCACTGTCGGTCATTTCTTTGATCTGTTGCCAGCTCAGCATTTCCTCGCGCTGTACTTTCCGACCATCAAAATCCACCACCTGACCGCTAACGGGCTCAAGCCAACTACCGACGACCGCCACGACCGCCGGGGCATTGAACAGTTTCAGGATCGGGAAGGCGTTGTTATAGACCGAGCGATAGCCATCATCAAAGGTGATGAGTACGGCTTGCTCAGGCAGCGGTGCTTTGCCGGCGCGGGCATTTAAGACCTGATCGACACTGACGAAGTGGTAGCCGTGATTCTTGAGCCAGTCCATCTGCCGCACGAAGTTGGTCGGTGAGACGGCGTACATCGGGATCAATGCGTCTTTTTGATCGGCGATTTCATGATAGCTGATCACAGTCAGTTCGGTGGGCAAGGCAGCATTCGCGTGTTGCAGGCAAAGTAGCCACAGGCTCATCACAGCAATAAGCAATCGGGTCATCATGTCATTCGCGGATCGTAAAAATGGGTTGTCTGGCAAAGATTGCCACTAAAATGCCTTCACGCTGATGTCTCTGCATCAGGCTAATCACGCATCTTAACAGGATCGACATCAAGTTTTCATGTTTCACAAAGTTTCTTCTTGAAATAAAACCGTTAAAACATGTCGATTTGGGTGACTGATCGTGCGATGACAGGGTGGTCCTGCGTTAAAATGAGTGCCTTAATGAAAGCCGCGTATGCTAATAGAAGATTTGATCAAATAGTAGTCAGTATTTGTATTGTTTTGTGTAAGTATTCTGTCGGTATGTCGAACATGACGGTATTGTACAGGCGCAAGCGTTAGTTTTTCATTAGCCTCGTGGAAATTTTTTGTTCCCTTATTTAAGACGTTAATGCCGATGCGGTGAGCGGTCGGGTCATATAAAACGCAGGTTGTGGATAGTCTGCCAGATGGGCGATCTCGGTCAGAAGCTCAGACGTATGGTCGGGGCGCAACGGCGCCAGCAGGCGAGGCGTGCCATCCATTGATCCTGCAATCATCGCAAAACCTTGCCGTTGCCAAAAGATCTGTGACTGCTGAATGGAGACGAGCGCGACATGGCGAGCATAGCCCTGCTGTATTTCATGAGCAAACACATGCTTGAGCAGTTGACCTGCCAGTCCTTGTCCGGTGGCGCGCCGTGATACGGCGAGATCATGTAGGTAGAGACATCGGGTGTCGCTGGCATGATGATGCGGGGCCATGGACTTGAAGGCACTGCCGAGGGGAGCGATCTGATAGAGCTGTGAGTAATAGGTCAATAGATAGGCGGCGACCCCGGTCTGGTCTTCGGCAATCCACAGGGTGGAGGGCGTCTGAGAGATCCGGGCCTGCATGACCTCACGTGACTCCAGTGCAGCCGTGATATAGCACTCGGCCTGA
>JASLEL010000275.1 GCA_030151145.1 Aquirhabdus sp.
TTAAACAATGCATGAACCCTGCGCGAGCATGACCTAAACAATGACGATCAGTGGCGTTGACGATGGATACGCATATTCTGTACATCCTTACGCTGCATCAGCCATTATGATCTTCGATGGCGCAACTGTGTCCCCGATACCGGCGGTAGCTTTCCCGCACCCAGGCCGTCGCGGGGTGTCCAGCCCAATGAGAGAGCCACTGCTCAACTGCAGCAGGTCGGGGGGATGCAAAGGTGACGGGGTACTGCTCGGGGAAGACGAGCGCAAACAGGATGACCGCAGCCGTCAGGTCTGCGATGCTGAATTGTCCGCCGACCAGATATCCGTCGGCATTGATATGCTGGGCGACAAAGTCCAGCGCTTCCTTGGTCTTGCGGTAGCCTTCGGCGACGCGGGCGGGATGAATGCCCATATCCAGTTGCATGATGGTGCGTGTGACGGGGAATGTCGCCCTGTAGAGTGCACGGACACGGGGCGGATAGCCGATGGAGAATAAGTCCGCAGCGCAGTCTGTCGCGGGCAGAAACGCTGCAAAGAAGGCGCGGCGGACATGCGGTCCATATGCATCGAACCACTGCTGTAAGGCCAGCGCCTGCTCGCGCAGCACGGGGTCCTCTGGGTAGAGCGATGGCCCAGACCCATGCTGCTCGAGATAATCGATGATGGCGGCAGAGCCTTTGACCAGCGTGCTGCCATGCCGGATCACCGGGACTTGCTTTTGTCCAGTACGCAGCAGCATCGGGATGGCATGGGGTCCGGGCATGAGTGAATGCAGGATATAGGGAATGCCTTTGTGGTCCAACGCCCAGCGGACCTTTTCAGGATACATCGATAGTCGGAACTGCCAGAGTTCGAGCGGGGATTGGACGCGGGTCGATTCGGCTGCCTGATGGATGGACATGGGGGCTCCGGCTTTATCGGTTTTTTTTAAATAGCGCCTGTATGTTTGTCAATGAGGCCGCGCGATCACGCTGTAGAAGGCGGTCATGAACGCAGACAGCACACGCATCCGTGTATACAATGTAAACATATAGACAGACTAATAGAGAATGTGCACGGTGTCAACATTAAATCAGGATCACATCCAGCCTGAAGCAACAACGAGCAGTTATCATCATGGCAATCTGCGCGAAACGCTGCTGAGTGAAGGGCTGAGACGACTGGAGGCGACATCCGATGGTGAGGTGAGCCTGCGTGAGCTGTCGCGTCTGATCGGGGTCTCCGCCAATGCGGTGTATCGGCACTTTGCCAACAAAGAAGCATTGCTGACGGCGCTGGCGGCGCGTGGGTTTGAGCAGTTGATGACGGCACAGGCCGAAGCGGTGCAGTCTACGCCCAATGCCATGCAGGGGTTTCTGACGGCAGGTCGGGTGTATGTGCATTTTGCCCGACAGCATCCGGCGTTGTTTCGTTTGATGTATGGGCGCTTTGCGGTGACTCACCGGGATGAGCATCTGCAGATGGTGGCGCAACTGGCCTATGAGGGCATGCGCTATTGTGCGGCGAATGCCTATCAATTGGACATGGAAAGTGAGCAGAGCAAAATCATTGCCGCACGCGCATGGAGTATGGTGCACGGCTTAAGCCAGCTCATCATCGATGGTCAGTTTGATCGCCATGCGGATGATCTGGATGCATTGGTTGAGCGTGTCATTCAGATTGATCTCGGTGCATCCGCCCCTGCGCGTGAGGGGAGATGACGACGGAAATGAGGTCATGGGCGGTGATGACTCATCCGGCTGAGAGCCACGCGTGATCCGGTCAACGCGTTCTGCAGGACGCAGGCGTACATTAAAGGGCAAACTTAAATCCGATGTCAGGAGCGACCATGTCTCACACTCAATTACGCGGTAAAACCATCCTCATCACGGGCTCGTCCAGCGGCATCGGCGAGCAGGCCGCCAAGCAGCTGGCACAGTCTGGTGCCAGAGTCTGCCTCTTGGCGCGCCGGGCCGATGAGCTGGCGCGGGTGGCGGAGGAGATACGGGCTGCGGGTGGTCTGGTCTGGACTTATCCGGTGGATCTGACCGATGCGTCGGCACTGGATGCGTGCGCTGATCAGATACTCGCTGAGCATCCGCGCATCGATGTACTGGTGAATAATGCCGCGCGCTCGATCCGGCGGCCGATCCTTGATGCACTGGACCGCATGCATGACTATGAGCGCACCATGCAGATTAATTTCTTTGCGGCAGTCAGGCTGACCATGAAATTCATTCCGCGCTTCCTTGAGCAGCGGTCGGGGCATGTGGTGAATATCTCGACCATGTCGACGCAGGTGCCAATTCCGCTGTTTTCGGCTTACCTTGCGAGCAAATCCGCGCTGGAGTCGTTTTCGCGCTCGCTGCTGATGGAGCTGGGTGACCGGGGCGTACGGGTGTCGGTGGTGTATTTTCCGATGGTGCGTACGCCGATGTCCTCCCGCACGGCGATCTACAAGCATATGCGCATGATGGATCAGGCGCAGGCTGCAGGCTGGATCGTGTCTGCGATCGAGAAGAACAGCGTGCGCGTGTCGAGTCCGGCTGGCGTGGTGAGCAGTGTGGTGCTGACGGCAGTGCCTGATCTGGTGATGCGGGCGATGCGACCGCTGTTTCGGCGGATGGATGAGCGGCTCAAGCAAAAGCTGACCGATGACACCGTCCGGCGGGATTAGATTCGGCGGCGAGCCGCATGGTCTTTGTGCATCGTCTCGTGTCTGGTGTGGTGCAGGTAGGATAGGGGCAGGTGAGTCTGCCCTGAATCACTGGCACGGTAAAGATTGGAGATTTTACTGGATTGATAGAGGCAAATCGCTTTATGATCCCTGCTGATAAAGTGCGACGTAGCGCACACCTGCAGAAACCGCCGGATCGTGCATCATCCGATGAGCGGTGTGATCTGATCGCGGGTATGATGATATGGGGTTGTGATCACCTTGGGCTTGGGTGATGCTGGTGAGATGTCGGCGCTAGTCTACGGCGTTTAACCGCACAATGTACTGATAAAAAAGATGAAATCGTGTGGGTGAGTACAGGGAATATCGGACCTGAGACGGCTCTGGATGGGCTGATACGGCTGGGGTGAAGGCGCATACGATGCGGCGTCAGGCCATATGAGTTTGATTTTTGCACGACACTGTCTTGTATTTTGTACTTTATCTCTAGACGATAATCCGTATGCTATTGCGCCTGAAAACAAGTTTCTCCGTCTGAAAGCAAATCTTGACGAGAGACAAAATTTTGCTTTTAAGGGTTTAGATCATGACCACCTTACATTATATCTATGATCCGCTGTGCGGCTGGTGCTATGCAGCATCTCCGCTGATCGCGGCGGCACGCGCACATCTGCCAGTCGTACTGCATGGCGGCGGCATGATGGCCTATGGTCATCGCCAGCATGTGACACCGGAGCTGCGCAACTATGTGATCGCGCATGATCAGCGGATCGCCACACTGACGGGGCAGCCGTTTGGTGAGGGGTATTTTGAGGGTTTGCTACGTGATACGACCGTGACGCTGGACTCTGAGCTGCCGATCACGGCGGTGATGGCGGCGGAGGCACTGGCAGCGCGGGGATTGGATATGCTGGCGCGTATCCAGACTGCGCACTATGTCGAAGGTCGCCGGGTGTCTGAGTTTGAAGTGTTACGTGCATTGGCTGTTGAGATTGGGCTGGATGGGGCGGCGTTTGAGGCGGCTTATCAGCGTCATTCCGGCATCCTGACCTGGCATCATATCGAGCAGAGTCGCACGCTTCTGGAGCAGGTTGGTGGTCGTGGATTCCCGACCTTGCTGCTGGAGCGCGATGGACAGTATCAGGTGGTGGCGCTCACGGCTTTTTTGGGCAAACTGCCTGCATGGCAGAAGTGGCTGAGCGATGCGGTACCTGCGAGTGAGCCTACTGAGGCACCGGTGTGCCGGATTGACGGCTGCTGAGCCATGTGAGGTAGCCTTGATGGATGGATGTGAGTCCATCCTCGGTTTGCTGCCATTCGAGCAGTATTGGATTAATGGCAAGCTCGTCGATGATCGTATGGATCGCGTGGTTTAACCCGGCTTCCACGATACGCAGGCTGTCGCCGTAGATCACCAAGACTGGCGGTTCCCAGTCGTTTTGTGCCAGTTGCACGACCAATCCATTGGACAGTCGGATCAGGAATCCGCAATGAGGCCCGAGGCCGTCTTCGTGCCAGCGTTGCACATGGATGTCCGGTATCCGCTTCCTGAAGTCCTCACACGACACTGATGGTTGGAAAGAGAGCAAGGGGATATGCGTTCCCCGACAGCGGTAATAAAACACCTGTTTGAGCGGATGGTCGTAAGGCATCTAGCGGGATCACCTGTGAATGTCGGTTGTCTCGATTTTTACCCGCTTCTCATCTTGAACGCAAATCGATACGCCATAAAAAAGCGAGCCGTTCGGCTCGCTTTTTTCATGTTTGATCAGTCTTAGGATCAGATCAGCTCAATCGCTACGGCAGTCGCTTCGCCGCCACCGATACACAGGGCTGCGATGCCTTTTTTACCGCCGGTACGCTTGAGCGCGTGGATCAGGGTCAGGATGATGCGCGAGCCAGTCGAGCCGACGGGATGGCCGAGGGCACAGGCACCGCCGTTGATGTTGACTTTTTCGATATCCAGACTGTATTTGTCGACCGCAGCCATAGTGACCATGGCGAAGGCTTCGTTGATTTCCCACAGATCGACTTCGCTTGCAGTCCAGCCTGCCTTGTCCAGTACTTTCTGGATGGCACCGACTGGCGCGATGGTGAATTCGCTTGGATGCTGCGAGTTCGACGAGGTCGCAAGGATGCGTGTCAGTGGCTTGAGACCACGTGCTGCTGCGACGGATTCACGGGTCAGGACCAGTGCCGATGCGCCGTCGCTGATCGAGCTGGCGTTGGCGGCGGTGATGGTGCCGTCTTTGGCAAAGGCGGGCTTCAGGCCTGCGATCTTGTCCAGTTTGGCGTTCAGTGGTTGTTCGTCTTGTGCGACTTGGGTGTCGCCGCCACGGCCTTTGACGGTGACTGGGACGATTTCGTCATTGAAGTAGCCTTGCGCGATGGCGTTCTGGGCGCGCTTGAGCGAGCGGATCGCAAACTCGTCCATTTGCTCGCGGGTGTAGTTGAGCTTATTGGCCATGTCTTGGGCAAAGGAGCCCATCAGGCGGCCGGTTTCAGCGTCTTCCAGACCGTCAAAGAACATGTGATCTTTGATCTCGCCATGACCCATGCGATAGCCGGAGCGGGCTTTAGGTAGCAGGTACGGGGCATTGGTCATCGACTCCATACCGCCTGCGACCACGATGTCGGCGCTGTCGGCTTTGATCATGTCGGTGGCTTGCATCACGGCTTTCATGCCGGAGCCGCAGAGTTTATTGATGGTGACGGCACCGGTGTTGTCCGGCAGACCGGCCTGACGCAGCGCCTGACGGGCTGGAC
>JASLEL010000291.1 GCA_030151145.1 Aquirhabdus sp.
CGCCAGCCTGATTAGCCTGACTGGATCACTCCCCCTCTCGCAACTGGCCAGCGCAGCAGCTACACCCGATCAGACCATCCACACCTTTATAACCTTATCGCAGGCACTGACTGATCGCCCTGTACTCGATACCACTGTCGGCATGCGTCTACTCGATGCCTTAAGCCGCGGAATCGAAGGCTTCGTCATCAAGCTCCCTACGCTTGCGCAAGCCATCACAAACGGTAGGCTCGATGCAACGCAGGAAAAGCTGGCGCTTGCCATTCTAGAAGCGTGGTACTTAGGCACCGTCAATCATCAGGTCATCACCTATGAGCATGCATTGATGTTTCAGGCCGCAGGCGATGTGCTCACCATCCGCAGCTATTGCCCCAATCAGCCCGGATTCTGGGCCGAGAAGCCCAAATCGACGGGAGCCGCATCATGAGTGAGACACTACAGGCCGACGTGGTCGTGATCGGGTCCGGTGTGGGAGGCTCACTGGTTGCGCATCAACTGGCGCTGGCAGGCAAGTCCGTGATCATCCTAGAAGCCGGTCCGCGCATCCCGCGCTGGCAGACCGTCGAGCGCTTCCGCAATCAGCCCAACAAATACGACAACACCCAATGCTACCCCGCCACCAAGGCCGCCCCACAGCCCGAATACGACCCACCCAATCACTATCTGATCCAGAAAGGCCCCGATCCCTTCGACGCACAATACCTGCGTCTGGTCGGCGGCACCACATGGCACTGGGCTGGCTCGGCATGGCGCTTCCTGCCCCATGATTTCAAGATGAAAAGCACCTACGGTGTCGGCCGCGACTGGCCGATCGAATACAGCGAGCTTGAGCCCTATTATCAGCGGGCCGAGGAAGAACTCGGCGTCTGGGGTGACCCGCATAACAACTACGGCTCCCCGCGCAGCAAACCCTATCCCATGACGCCACTGCCACTGTCCTATAATGAAAAAACCGTCATGGACGTGATCAACGGCAATGATACAACCCACCAGATGGTAGTCGAGCCTGTCGCCCGCAACAGCCGCCCCTACGATGGTCGCCCCACCTGCTGCGGCAACAACAACTGCATGCCGATCTGCCCCATCGGTGCCATGTACAGCGGCATCGTGCACGCCGACAAAGCCGAACAGGCCGGTGCTCACATCATCCCCAACGCCGTGGTGTACCGACTCGAAGTCGGACATGACCGCAAGATCACCGCAGCCCTGTACAAAGACAGCATCGGTGTCGTCCATCGCGTCGAAGGTAAATCCTTCGTGGTCGCAGCAAACGGCATAGAGACGCCCAAGCTGCTCCTGATCTCGACCAGCACCGACTATCCGCACGGCGTCGCCAACAGCTCCGATATGGTCGGGCGCAATCTCATGGACCATCCGGGTACCGGTGTATCGTTCTACGCCAAAGACGAACTCTGGCCCGGTCGCGGACCACAGGAGATGACCTCGGTCATCGGCTATCGTGACGGGGCATTTCGCAGTCAGCAGGCCGCCAAGAAAATCCACTTGTCCAACATGAACCGCATCCAGCAAGAAGCCATGGCGATCTTTGCTGAAGGCAAACTACTCAAAGGCCACGCGTTGGACGCCCAGATCCGTGATCGGGCCGCACGCTATGTGCAGTTCGACTCCTTTCATGAGATCTTGCCGTCACCTGAGAATCGTATCCTGCCAAGCGCAACCGAAACCGATGCACTTGGCATTCCAAGGCCGGAGATACACTATCAGATCGATGACTATGTGAAGCGTGGTGCCGCCAAGACCCGCGAATTCTATGCATTGGCAGCCAAGCTCTTGGGCGGTACCAATATCAAATTCAACGATGTCTTCCAACCTAACAACCACATCACTGGCACCACCATCATGGGCACCGACCCTAAGGACTCGGTGGTGGATGGTCACTGTCGCACACATGATCACCCCAATCTCTTTATCTCGAGCAGCGCAACCATGGCCAGCGTCGGTACCGTGAATGTCACACTCAGTATCGCCGCCCTCGCCCTACGCATCGCCGACACCCTGAAGCAGGAGGTCTGACATGAAAAAACTGCTCAAGTTCGTCGTGCTGGTGGTGATTCTGGGTGGCATCGTCACCACCATCGCTTTGCTGAGTGCCAAGGCCAGCCCGCTGTCAGGCGATGTCCCACGTGATCAGGCGTTGATCGACAAAGGTGCATATCTCGCCATCGCTGGCGACTGTACCGCTTGTCACACGGTCAATGGCGGCAAAGCTTTTGCCGGTGGATTGCCCATGCCGATCCCGATGCTGGGCCATATCTACGCCAGCAATATCACCCCTGACCCCGAGACGGGTATTGGAGGCTGGTCACTGGCTGAGTTTGACCGCGCTGTGCGCTACGGTATCGCCAAAGGCGGCAAACATCTCTACCCCGCCATGCCCTATGTGTCCTACGCCAAGATCACCGACGACGACATGCGCGCCCTCTATGCCTATTTTAAATACGGCGTCGCACCCGTCCACGAAGCGATCCCTAAAAGCACCATCGTCTGGCCGTTCAACATGCGCTGGCCCGTACAGTTCTGGGATATCCTGTTTGCGCCGACCAAGAGTTATATCGCCAAGACCGATCAGAGCGCCGAGTGGAATCGCGGGGCGTATCTGGTACAAGGCCTCGCCCACTGCGGCACCTGCCATACGCCACGCGGACTCTTCATGCAGGAGAAGTCACTGGATGGTCATAAGTCCAGCTTCCTTGCAGGGTCCACCCTGGGTGGTTGGGAGGCCTATAACATCACCTCCGACACCCATGCCGGGATTGGCACATGGTCAGCGGAGCAGCTCACCCAATACCTGACCACGGGCAATACCCTGCATGCACAGGCCGGTGGTCCAATGGGTGAGGCCGTCGAGCACAGCTTTAGCAAGCTCTCAAGCGCCGACATCCATGCCATGGTGACCTATATCCAGAGCTTGAGTCCCCATAGCGACGGCAGCAGTCAGTCGCGTGATAGCTTTGGCAAGCCGACGCAGGCTGCGATCCTTGAGCGCGGCTATCCAGTGGATATCCCCGACGAGGCCAATCTGTACTTGGGTGCCTGCGCGAGTTGCCATCAGGCCAACGGCACTGGCAGTGCAGATCACTACTATCCGTCGCTGGTGCATAACAGCACGGTCGGCGCACGCGACCCGAACAATCTGATCCAGATCATCCTGCATGGCCTACAGCGTAAGACCTCTGAGACGGATCAGGTCGGTATGCCGGGCTTTGCATCTGACATGTCTGATACTCAGATCGCGGCATTGACCAACTACATCACTGAGCAGTTCGGCAATCCGGACGCCAAGAAAGTCTCGGCCAGTGATGTGAAAAAACTACGCAAGAGTGAATAAAAGACCGGCCTATGAAAAAGCGGCGGTGCAGCATGTACTGTCACAGCCGCTCAGAAAAAACCAGTGAAGATAAGGGATTAAAAAGTGATCCCTGTCCTGAGTCCCAGTACCACATCATCCGTCACATCCCGTCCGCCGGGATGATGAATGTATTGTAGATTCGGTTGCAGACTGATCGAAGGGATGACCGTCCAGCGATAGTAGACCTCCGCCGCATACTCATAGCCTTGCCCGACAGAACCCGTAACTTGCGCGGGCTGTACCTGAGCGAGCTCCGTCTGATACGCCGTCATACGACCATTGACATGCGTCGCACCGAACGCGAAGCCGACCATATCCTGAAGTCGATCAAACGGCGCCCGATATTCCATACCGAGCGCGATCTGATGATCATTAGCCGTGGTATCCCGATCTGCCGCGCTGGCATTCAAGAATACAACTGTGCCCGTCTTGGCAGAGCTCCCTGTCACCTGCTGCGACAGATTGACATAGACCCCGCGACGACTGCTGTGCTGTAGCGCACTGCCGCCATCCAGCGCTAACGACTGACCATTGCTGTTGAGATAGACATCTGGACCACCGGCTGAGTTATACCATGCGCCGAGTTTATAGCTGCCCGACCGTCCGGAGATCACAGGCAGCCATGCCACCTCGACCGGGATCAGGGTACCTTGCGTACCATCAGGATTATCCGGCTGCCAGCCATGGCTTTTGGCGTAGTGATCATCGGCATAGGTGGGATTGACCTGATAAAAACCTACTTGAGCGTAGGTATCCGATGTCGTATTGAGCTTGATCCGGGTACCCCACTGGCTCACGGGCCAGTTGTACCAGTAGCTGCCCGCGATATTGCCCGGCTGCGAGCCGCAGAAGGTCAGATTCTGAAAATCACAGCTAAAGCTGGCAAAGTCTTCGCCGACGGTCACGCGTCCGAGCTTCCATTGCACCCGCCCTTGCCAGAGCGCCTGATCCAGCCAGAGTTGCGTCAGACGCCACGTCTGACCGCGACCATAGAGCTCCTGTACCTGCTGTAGATTACCCAGATCCGCATCATTACTCAGATTGCGTCCGGCACGATGGGTATAGGTGAGTTGGAATGTCCCGCCCGTCCAGTCCATGAGTTTTTGCAGATCCAGTGTCGAGCCCAGCGCCCACTGATCTGTATAGCGCAGCAGTCTTTGGTCGCCGCCTTGAGCGTTA
>JASLEL010000292.1 GCA_030151145.1 Aquirhabdus sp.
GTGCGGCTGTTGCTGCCGCAAACGGCATCAAGTGTGTGCGTTGCTAGCATGTACGCAACGATGTCGGTCATGATCCAGCCCACGCAGAGATCTGCGCACGCTGTGTGGAGAATGTCGTGGGTCAGGGGGAGGTACGTCACTATGCCTAATACCGTGTCTAACAAGAGCTTCCACCGTGAAAATCTGGTCTGGCTGGGCTTAAGCATCCTTGCCATTCTGCTCGACCAATGGACCAAGCATATTGCCTCGACACATTTGACACTCGGCATGCCGAGACCAGTGATCGATGGCTTTCTGGACTGGACCCTGCTGCACAATCAGGGCGCGGCCTTCAGCTTCCTGTCGGATGCAGGCGGCTGGCAGCGCTATCTGTTTACCGGGCTTGCGGTGGTGCTGTCGCTGGTGTTTATCGTTTGGCTCTTGCGCCTGCCGAAGCAGGCGGCGATTCTGGCGGCAGGCATTGCGCTGGTCTTGGGCGGCGCGATCGGCAATCTGATCGACCGCGTGTCCTTGGGCTATGTGGTGGACTTCATCAGCGTCTATCATCAGACCCACTATTTCCCATCGTTTAATATCGCAGATAGCGCGATCACGCTGGGCACGATTTTTCTGATTATCGACATGCTGTTTCTGGATAAACGCCGCCAGCATACGCCCCAGCCTTGACGGCCAAGTATCAGACGGGGGCTGCGGTCTACCGTCTGGTCTGTACTCTGATTCTTTAGTGATGTCACCAGCATGAGCGAACAACCCGCATGAGCGAACAACCGTCTACCTTCAGCAATCCCAACGACGACACCCGCATTACCACAGGTACGCAGGTTGCCCTGCATTTTTCGGTTGCGCTTGAGAACGGCATCGAAATCGACAATACCCGCGCCAACTACAGCGATCCGGTGAGCCTCGTGATCGGCGATGGCAATCTCTTGCCCGGCTTCGAGCAGGCCTTGCTGGGCTTGCGGGCCGGTGACCGTCGCACGGTACATCTGCCGCCTGAGGATGCCTTTGGCGCGTGGAATCCAGACAATATCCAGCGCTTCGACCGTGCTCAGTTTGCCCTGACAGGCGAGGTGCCTGTCGTCGGTACGATGATGGAGTTCACCGACAAAGGCGGCTCGACCCTGCCGGGCGTGATTTCAAAAGTCACTGACGATCAGGTCGAGGTGGATTTCAATCATCCGCTGGCTGGGCGTAATGTGGTGTTTGAGGTTGAGATTGCCAAGGTCACACCACCGGGTGCAAGTGCGGTGAAGCTTGCCTGAGCATCGCCAATTTATTTCGTAAGACAGGAGTCTTGCAATGGGTCAGGGAGAGATCATGAATCAGCCTTATCAGCAAGCCAGTGCAGACATCCGTCATGCCAATCATTTTAATTTTTTCAGGCTGTGCTTTGCGGCACTGGTGATCGTTTCTCATTCCTTTGAGCTGGTGGACGGGGACCGCAGCCGTGAGCTACTGACACGGGTCTTTGGGACCATCTCGTTTGGTGAGTTTGCCGTGGATGGCTTCTTTCTGCTCAGTGGTTATCTGATCATGCAGAGCTGGCAGATGCAGCCACGATTATTGCCTTTCCTCTGGAAGCGGTTTTTACGCATTTTCCCGGCCTTTATCGTGTGCTCGATCATCTGCGCGCTATTATTCGGTCCCTTAGGCGCGCCCAGCCGTCGCGGTTATTGGGCGGCATTTGATCTGTCGAATTTTTTCACTGCGATGATGACGCTCGGCTGCGTTGAAGTGCCACGGGTTTTCGCTGGTAGCTATTATCCCATGCTGAATGGCGCGATGTGGACCATTCGCTATGAGATGCTGTGCTATTTGACCGTGGCGGCTGCAGGTCTGCTATGGGTGTTTAGGCGGCCTGTGATCTGGCTTGCGGGCTGCGTGACACTGATTGCGCTGATTGTGTGTTTTTATCCAGGAACGCATCGTGTCTATTATCTGACACCGATCATCTATCTGTCTGAGGATGCACTGGTTCGATTGACCATGATGTTTATGGTCGGCGGCTGTTTTTATGTGTTCCGTAAGCGGATTCCTTATCGTCCCAAGTTTGCCGTGCTGGCATTGATCCTGTCGGTAATATGTTTGTTTAATGAGGTTTGGGCTGAGATCGGACTGGCTGTATTTGGCGGCTATCTGCTGTTTTATCTGGCGTATGCCCGCATTCCCGTGCTGGAGCGGTTTCAGCGCTTGCCTGATTTGTCGTATGGGATTTATCTATATGGCTGGCCGATTCAGAAACTACTGATTTTTTATGTCCATGGCATATCTCCGTGGTTGGTGATTCCGTTGACGATTGTGCTGGCAGGGTATTTTGCGCTCGTCAGTTGGTATGTGATCGAGAAGCCAAGCCTGACATTGAAATCATGGTCACCGCAGCCTGCATTGCAACGCATTCTAAGGCTGACCAAACAAACCCGCGCTTAGTCGCATAGGTCTTGGGATACGCTGTGCTTCTGGCCTGATCCGAGCCAGATCGATTGACTACGCTGTGACGAGGAGACTGGTCGCGGCGTTTTTATTGGCGGGTGGTTTGCGACGGATATGTCGAGTGCTGATGGCTGTGATGATGATCAGTTTTGGATAAACGGCGGCTGGCGGTGTGTAGAC
>JASLEL010000300.1 GCA_030151145.1 Aquirhabdus sp.
TCCAGCGCCTCGCGGTCATAATCCTGATGACTGGCACGACGATCCACCACCACATCTGCAAAGTGTTTCTGCACACGGGCACGATGCTGATTCAGTTGCTGTATCAGCAAAGACCAATCACCGCCCCAACCGCCGGCATCCAGTGCTTCAGCCAGTCTCTCCTGTAAATCCTGCGCTTGTGGCAAGGCCTGAGTCTGCTGATCATTGAGCGCCTGTATGCCATGCTCCAGCCGCCTGAGGAATAGATACGCCTCCCGCAGCTCGACCACATCCTGAGTCGGCATCAATCCCTGCTCACCGATCTCGGTCAGTGCGGCAAGGCAATTCGCCACACGCAGCTCGCGCCGCTCCCCACCATAGATGAGCTGGAAAGCCTGCACGATAAACTCGATCTCACGTATGCCGCCAAATCCGAGCTTGATGTCATCTTGTACCTGTCGTCTCAGTTGCTCGCGCTCGATCAGCCCTTTCATCTCGCGCAAAGCCGCAAAGGCCGAAAAATCCACATAGCGCCGATAGACAAAAGGCCGCGTCATCTGGATCAGCTCATGCCCCGCCTGACCACCCGTGATCGCCCGCGCCTTGATCCATGCATAGCGCTCCCATTCGCGCCCATGCTGCTCAAGGTAACGCTCAAGCGATGCATAGCTGCAGGCCAACGCACTGCCATCGCCCCACGGCCGCAGCCGCATATCGACACGAAAGACAAAGCCATCTGCCGTAATCGTATCCAGCAGACGAATCACCGCCTGCCCCCACTGTACGCAGAACTGCTGCACCGCGATCTGCTTCGGTCCTGTGGTCTCTCCCTCGCAGTCGAAGGCAAAGATCAGGTCGATGTCGCTTGAGAGATTGAGCTCCTGCGCACCATGCTTGCCCATGCCGATCACGATCAAGTCCTGCACACGCCCATCCTCACCGATGGGCTCGCCATAGCGTGCAACCAGCGCCAGACGGGCAAAATCAACCGCAAGCTCAATCGCAATATCGGCAAAGTCCGACAGCTCACGCGTGAGTTGCACCACATCGGTCAGACCATTGGCATCCTGCCAGATCCAGCGGAACATCAACCGCGCTCGCAAGCGACGCATGGCCGACATCCACTGGGCCTCAGTCACAATCTCAGCCAATGCCTGCATCACCTGAACACGAATCGTCTCGGTGGACAGCCCAAGCATAAAAGCATCCGCCTGATAATCATGGATCAGGGCATCTGATTGCTGGTTGAGGACTTGCTGGGCATAGAGACTAGCGCGCAGAGTACGCTTCAGCGCGTCCGGCAAAAACGCGTCAAGCGTTGAGGAAAGAGTAGATGACATATCCTTGTGCGGCCTGATGAAGATCATGATGGACAACCGGGGATGTACAGAGGCTACCCCAAGTAATCAGCTACATTAACGCGTATCGCTATCCATCGACAAGTCTATCGCGAGCATCGTGCGCGCAAATCATGCCCAGACGTCATGATGAAGCGGAAAAACATATTCAAAAAAACACCATCCAGCGATCAAGCGTGATGGTCATCAGAGGTGATAATGAAAAGTATAATAATGCTGACCCGCATCGATCCGGATCGTCATACTGCCTTGCAAACCCATAAGCTCACCTGTACCAGAGTCGGGTACAACGCTGACCTCAAGGCTTGGCACACCACGCACCATCCGTCCGGAGTGCTGCAAGATAAAACTACCGGATCGCCCTGCAAGCGTTCCCGTGACGCGCTCAATGGCAACATACCCAGCAGAGCCCGGCACCAGACCACCTGCGCTTAACATCTCACCCTGACTGGTCGCATCCAGCGCGCCGCTAAATACTTTGTTGAGGGTACGACGACCCAGCGCCTGATCTTCAGCCAGTTCAGCCAGCGGGACTGCTTGCAGCTTCACCGTAAAGCTGCCTTCAGCGACCATCTGCGCGGATTGATCCTGATTCACGTCCTGACTCCGGTCATATGTTCAATGACCAGACCATAGCGGAATCACTGGCATAGTTCTACACCATCTGGTCACTTCTCCATGCAGAGCTGAGAAATAAGTTTCGAATGCGTGACGGCCTGACATGACTTTTTCCGCATCAGGCCGTTGGCTTGGAAGCCTGATCAGGCTTCCGGAGAGGAACCCAGACGACATTTGCGCTCGTCCGGGTTTGAAGAGTGACTGTTACGGACCGTAGTAATAGGAACGCTCAACATAGACAGGGCGCGGTGGCGGCGGTGCAGGCGGTAACTGGTTGCCATTGGCATACATGCACTGCTGATAGGCGATGTCATAGCGACGCTGATTGCCATTGGCCGAGCTTTGTGCCATACCCAGACCCACCACACTGCCACCTGCCAACCCGATTGCTGCACCATGCTGCGGCGCACGCCAGCCACCAGCAAGACCGCCTACCGCAGCGCCAAGCGCAGTACCAACCACCGCTGTTCCGACTGACTGGGCATTGGCGGCCTGTACGGCTGGTGCGACTTGCTGAGCCGCAAAGTTACGGCACTGCTGATCTTCCTGCTGGAACAGATCAAACGGCTTGCCCGGCGCTGGCATGACTGCCACACTCGGTCCTTGCGGCATCATCTGGCAACCCGTCATCAGGGTGGCGCCTGCAACCAGCGTTGCCAGCATGCCCGCTTTCATACGTGTATTGATCATTGTTACTTTCCTCATATGAGTGTCATCCGGTGTTCAATCTGCGTCTGCTTAAGGACGTACAGAGGAACCCAGTGGAATCTTTTGCCAGCCCGTCGGGCAGCTTGGTACTTCGGGGTAATAGCCATGCGCCCCATCACAGTAATAGCGCACCGTCGGCGCTGGCGGTGCAGCCTGCACATTGTCCGCATAGGCGGAGCGCG
>JASLEL010000316.1 GCA_030151145.1 Aquirhabdus sp.
TCCCTGATGCCGTCCTGCCGACCATGGGTGGTCAGACTGCGCTCAACTGTGCATTAGCTTTGGATGCCAATGGCGTGCTGGAAAAATACAATGTCGAACTGATCGGTGCCAGCAAAGAAGCCATCGAGATGGCCGAAGACCGCAAGCTCTTTGATCAGGCCATGCGCCGTATCGGCCTTGAATGCCCACGTGCCGCCGTCGCCGGCAGCATGGAAGAAGCCTTCAAGATCCAAGCCGAGATGGGCTTCCCTTGCATCATCCGTCCGTCCTTCACCATGGGTGGCTCGGGTGGCGGTATCGCTTACAACCGCGAAGAATTCATCGAAATCTGCGAGCGCGGCTTCGACCTCTCCCCGACCAAGCAACTCCTGATCGATGAGTCGCTGATCGGCTGGAAAGAGTACGAGATGGAAGTCGTGCGCGATAAGAACGACAACTGCATCATCGTCTGCTCAATCGAAAACTTTGACCCGATGGGCGTGCATACGGGTGACTCCATTACTGTTGCACCTGCTCAGACCCTGACTGACAAAGAATACCAACTGATGCGCAACGCCTCGGTCGCCGTCCTGCGCGAGATTGGCGTTGAGACCGGTGGTTCGAACGTCCAGTTCGGCATCAGCCCCGAGACTGGCCGTATGGTCGTGATCGAGATGAACCCGCGTGTATCGCGCTCATCCGCGCTGGCATCCAAAGCCACAGGATTCCCGATTGCCAAGATCGCGGCCAAACTCGCCGTCGGCTATACGCTGGATGAGTTGAAAAACGACATTACCGGTGGTGCGACGCCTGCGAGCTTCGAGCCATCGATCGACTATGTCGTGACCAAGATCCCGCGCTTCAACTTTGAAAAATTCCCGCAGGCCGATGCCGTCCTGACCACGCAAATGAAGTCGGTCGGCGAAGTGATGGCGATTGGTCGTACTTTTCAGGAATCCATGCAGAAAGCCCTGCGCGGTCTTGAAGTCGGTGTCGATGGTTTTACCCCTAAGCTGCCGCTCGGGACCGAAGACGCCCAAGACAAACTGCGTCTCGCACTCAAAGTGCCCGGTGCCGAGCGCATCTGGTACATCGCGGATGCGTTCCGTCATGGCATGACGCTGGATCAGGTGCATGAATACACCGCCATCGACAAATGGTTCCTGATCCAGATCGAAGACATCGTCAAGACCGAAGCGGCCGTCGCCCAACTTGGCGTAGCAGGACTCAACGAAGTCAATATGCGTCAGTACAAGCGCAAAGGTCTGTCCGACCTGCGTCTGGCGACCCTGCTCGGCATCTCGCAGAAGCAACTGCGCAAACAGCGCTGGGCATTGGGCGTCTATCCCGTCTACAAACGTGTGGATACCTGTGCCGCCGAGTTTGCCACCAGCACCGCCTACATGTATTCGACCTATGAAGATGAATGCGAAGCCGCGCCATCGACCCGTCAGAAAATCATGGTACTGGGCGGAGGACCAAACCGGATCGGCCAAGGCATCGAGTTTGACTACTGCTGCGTCCACGCGGCTCTCGCCATGCGCGAAGACGGTTACGAGACCATCATGGTCAACTGTAACCCCGAGACCGTCTCGACCGACTACGACACCTCGGATCGTCTGTACTTCGAACCCGTGACCCTCGAAGACGTGCTGGAAATCGCCCGTATTGAGAAGCCCAAAGGCGTCATCGTCCAGTACGGCGGTCAGACCCCACTGAAACTCGCCCGTGCGCTCGAAGAAGCCGGCGTGCCGATCATCGGCACCTCGCCAGATGCGATTGACCGTGCTGAAGACCGCGAACGCTTCCAACAGATGGTCACCCGTCTGAACCTGCTGCAACCGCCAAACCGTATCGTCAAGAGCGCCGAAGAAGGCTTGCTGGCAGCCGCACAAGTCGGCTATCCACTGGTGGTCCGCCCCTCCTACGTGCTGGGTGGTCGCGCCATGGAAATCGTCTACAACGAAGACGAACTCAAGCGCTACCTGCGTGACGCGGTACAGGCCTCGAACGACGCCCCTGTCCTGCTCGACCGCTTCCTCGATGATGCGATCGAAGTGGACGTGGACTGCGTATCGGACGGCACCACCGTCGTGATCGGCGGCATCATGCAGCATATCGAGCAAGCTGGAGTCCACTCCGGTGACTCCGCCTGCTCGCTGCCACCGTATTCGCTGGCACCAGAAATCCAGAATGTCATGCGCGAACAAACCATCGCCATGGCGCGTGAGCTCGGTGTGGTTGGCCTGATGAACGTCCAGTTCGCGGTCAAAGGCAACGATGTCTATGTGCTCGAAGTCAATCCGCGTGCCTCGCGTACCGTGCCGTTCGTGTCTAAAGCCATCGGCATCAGCCTCGCCAAGATCGCAGCACGCTGTATGGCCGGTCAAACCCTGCCATCTCAGAACTTCACTGCCGAAGTCATCCCTAAACATTACTCGGTCAAAGAAGCCGTGTTCCCGTTCAACAAATTCCCCGGCGTAGACCCGATCCTCGGGCCTGAGATGAAATCGACCGGCGAAGTGATGGGCATTGGCAAGACCTTTGGTGAAGCCTTCTACAAGGCCGTCATCGGCAGTAACGAACGCCTGCCCGGCAAACCGGTACCCGGTGAGACCAAGCGCGCCTTCCTCTCTGTCCGCGACAGTGACAAGGCAGCCCTGCCTGAGATCGCCCGCAAGCTGACCGATCTCGGCTTCACCCTGATCGCCACCGGTGGTAGCTACAAGCTGCTGCGCGAGCAAGGTATCGAGTGCGAGCGTATCAATAAGGTGACCGAAGGTCGTCCTCATATCGTGGACAGCTTGAAAAATGGTGAAATTCACCTCATTATTAACACGACTGAAGGAAAACAGGCCCAACAGGACTCGTTCTCCATCCGCCGCAGCGCGCTGCAAGGCAAGGTGTACTACACCACGACCATCAGCGGTGCCGATGCGGTGTGTCAGGCCCTGAACATCCCTCTGCCGATGGATGTCTATCGCCTGCAGGATGTACACTCCTCGTAATTCTCTGATACAGATCGAGGCTCATTGCTGAGCCTCGGGTCTGTTTTTTTTAATTGTGGTTGGATCAGCCATGAGCTGACTGCTTAGGGCAATGATGGCGAAAGTAACGTACTTTCGCTTTTTCACTTGTGAAATCGATAGAGCAACTGTTTCAGCATCATTCATGCGGGGCAGTTTAGGACTGGCGCAGACACGCCGCACGATTGGATGTAATTATGGTACAACGTTATCCCATGACGCCTGAAGGCCATCAGGCCCTCACGCAGGAACTGCAAGAACGCAAATCCGTTGAACGCCCGCGTATCATTGCGGCGATTGCCGAAGCGCGCGCGCACGGCGACCTGAAAGAAAACGCCGAATATCATGCGGCCAAAGAACAGCAAGGCTTCTCCGAAGGTCGGATTCAGGAAATTGAATCCAAACTGTCCGCTGCAGAAGTCATCGACCTGAACAAGATCCCACAGGATGGCCGTATCGTCTTTGGCGTGACGGTCGAGATCGAAAACCTCGACACCGAAGAGCGCAAACGCTACAAGATCGTCGGTGATGATGAAGCCGACTTCAAACTGAATAAGATCTCGGTCAACTCCCCCATCGCCCGCGGTCTGATTGGCAAGCGCGAAGGCGACGAAGTGAAGATCGAAACGCCTAAAGGCGTGGTCGAATACGAGATCATGCAGGTCCTCTATCTGACCTGATTAGCCACCCATAAAAAAGACCGCAATATACGGTCTTTTTTATGGTCGTATCGCTTAGTCAGCGCGGATGCCTTCGACCTGAATGGCGATGCCCACGCCCATATCAAAGCCATAAGCCTTGCCATAGTCCACACCGAAGTCAGCGCGGTTAAAAGTACCATAGGCATCGGCACCACACTCTTCTTTCTTCAGCATCGGATTCATCATACATTTAAAGGACTTGATCTCAAGCTTCACGGGCTTGGTGACACCATGCAAGGTCAGTTCACCGTCTACAGCCACGGGCTTGTCACCGGCAAAGACCAGTTTGCCCTTGTAGGTGGCAGTCGGGAATTTTTCGACGTCAAACAGCTCTGGCTTTTTGGCATGGTTGTTCATGGGCACGAAACCAAAGTCTATGCTGTCCATCTGCATGGTCACATCCACGCTGCCAGACTTGGCTTCGGCATCATAGACGACCGTACCGCTGCTCTTGTCGATCTTGCCGCGCCATTTGGACATACCGCCCATATGGTCCGCCTCAAAGCTCGGATAAGTATGGGTTGGGTCCAGATTGTAGGTCACCGGTTTGGCAAACGCACTGGTCGCCATCAGGGCCGCCATGGCCGCAATCAGAGAAACTTTTTTCATCACAACACCTCAAAGGTTAGATAAGCGCTGTACGCGCATCGTTAGCACAACAGGAAAACTGCCAAAACTATTTACTGCTTACTACTCGGTAGCTATTGCCTGACCGTTATTTCTTGACGGGTACCACGATGTGAAACTTGATCGCCACATCATCCGCGACCACCGACGTATCGGCCCAGTCGCCAGTACCAACGCCAAAAGCCGTGCGCTTGACAGTGAGTACGCCATCAAACACCTGCTCACCACCCACCGTCTGCACGGTGACCGGGAAGCTGACATTCTGCACCTTGCCCTTCAGGCTAAACTGACCAGTGACGGTATAACCTGCACCCGCCTGTTTGATGCTGGTCGAGGTGAAGGTCGCTTTGGGGAATTTACCGGCGTCAAACCACTCAGGACCGGTCACGTTTTTGTTGTAGTCCGCCATGCCCATATCGTAGCTGCCGACATCGACATCAATCTTGGCTGTGGACTTGGGCAATGCGGCAGCATTAAAGGTCACATCACCCGAGATCTTCTTGAATTTACCCGAGACCGGCACGCCGAGCTGTTTGCCGGTCGAGACCACGGTACTTTTAGCAGCATCAATCGGTGTGGCATGACTGGCAACGCTCACCAGTGACCCCAGTGTCATCGCAAGGGCGGCTACACCCACGTTTTTCATCGTATACATTGCAACATCCTCATAGAAGAATTCAGTTTTGTTACATGAAACATTTTAACAATTAAAAGAGATATGCAGTCGTGATGGTCCTGCGCCATCACGAGCGCTTGTTCAGAAAAGGGATCATCCGCGTTAGCGTACTATCGCGATCAATCACATGATGCTTGAGTGCCGCCAGCACATGCAGACCGACCAGTGCCGCCATGCTATAGACCAACACCACATGCACTTCTTTCAGACTATCGGCAATCTCAGGATGCGGACCGATCAGGGATGGGATTGGGATGATACCGAGATAGACAATCGGAAAACCCGCCGACAGGCTATAGAAATACCCTGACAGCGGCACTGCAAAGATCAGCACATACAGCAGCATATGCAGACCATGTGCGGCCAACTGCTGTAGACGCGAGATCGATGCGTCCAGCGGCGGTGGGGTAAACATCAGCCGCCACGCCACACGTACGATGGCAAGGAAAAATACCGTGACCCCCAGCCATTTGTGCCAGGAGTAGTATTTCAGCTTCATCATGGTGAAGCCCGGAATATCCGTCATCACCAGTCCCAGTGCAAAAGCAGCAATAATCAGGAAGGCAATGATCCAGTGCAGTCCGATCGCCGTACGCGTATAGCCTTGTGGTTGAGCCATGTTGATACCCCATTCAGTTTAAGTCGGATACGGATCTTCTTGACGTGTCGTATCTCAGTATTCATGCCAGTGATGTTACTGGAAAAACAGTCTAAGAAAAGTCGGCCGTGCTTAATAGTCTTTTAAGGAGAATGCATTGTTCTATTTATGAAATGCCGACGGTTAATCCCGCAAACCCTGTCGTAGCGGTGTATACAACGCATCACGCTCTTCGACAAAAAAGCTTCTCGTCCTGTGTGTTTTCTGTAAAAATAGCCTGAAGATTTCTTTCATTCTACTTTTAAGGGCTATCCCGGTCCTTTTCAGCCCTTCGATCAGGCTTATCATGACGCAACAGATTCAGTTTTCCGCCCAGCTTCTCCCTCAGCACATGAGCGAGGCCGCTGCTCAAGGTTTTAAATCCATCATCAACAACCGCCCCGACTACGAAGGCGGCCCGGCCCAGCCCACCTCCGCCGAGATTCAGGCCGCGGCGATTACGGCGGGCCTCAGTTATGTGGCCCAGCCCGTCATCAGCGGTCAGATCACCGAAGCTGATGTACGTACCTTTGCCGAGCATGTGAATACCCTGCCCAAACCGGTACTGGTCTTCTGTCGCAGTGGCGCGCGCTCGAACAACCTCTACCAGCTCGCCAAGCAACTGGATCTGCTGGATGACGACGTCTGAAGCTTAAGCCGCAGTAAAGGAGCAACGCCATGAAACATCATGCATTAGCCGGGCTGTGTGTGGTGATCGGGTTATTGAACGGGAAGGCTCATGCTGCGGCTGAGACCGATGCAACGGCAAAAGCGGATTCAATCACGCATGCGCCTTCCGGCTTTGTATTCCCGGAAAAAATCGGCAACGTCGAGCGCCTGGGCACGCAGTTTCACACCTATAACGCTGAGGGCACTGACGTCTCCATCGGTTATAACGGCACTACGCTGCCCATAGCCATCACGGTCTATGTCTATCCCAGTGCTGGACTCCTGCTCGCATCCGAATTCCAGAATAAAGAGCAAGAAGTGCAGCAGCACTATGCCGACACGCATCTCGACTCAACTGCAGACATTGAGCTCACCTCAAGGCACATCCACGCCTTAAGTGCCACCTATCACTATCACGGCAACTTCGCAGGGCAATATCAATTGCTATCTTCTCGCCTCATCGTGGGTCAGTCCGGTCCTTTCTTTGTGGAATACCGCATCACCTTCCCGGCGACACTACAAGCATTTGCCGAAGTAGAGTCCATTAATTTCACGAGTACGCTGGATTGGCCCGCACCATAAGTGAGCTCTTAACCATTTTTCGTTACATGCAACCATAAGCCTGAACAACGCTTATCCACCTTACACACGCACACCTATCCGCATCATCCAGACCTCTCTATAATAGCCGCTCAACGAGAGAGAGCGATTCATGAGCGGTCACAAACTACCCCCTTTGAACCCCCGCCAGCAGGAAGCCATGGAATACGTCACCGGCCCCCTGCTCGTGCTGGCTGGTGCCGGTTCCGGCAAGACCGCCGTGATCACACGCAAAATCGCCTACCTCATCCAGCAGTGTAATATCCCGGCCTATCGCATCACGGCCATGACCTTTACCAACAAAGCCGCCCGCGAAATGAAAGAACGCGTGGGCAAGCTCCTGCCCAGTGATCAGTTGAAAGGCATCACCGTCTCGACCTTCCACAACTTTGGTCTGAATCTCTTACGTACTGAGCTGAAGCATACTGGGCTTAAGAACAACTTCTCGATTCTGGATGCCGACGACTGCAAACGCCTGCTCATGGACCTGATGCAGCGCGACAATCTCTCCGGTGCCGACAGCAAAGAGCTGATCGCCAAGGCCATGCGCCGTATCTCCGACTGGAAGAACGACCTCATGCTGCCCGCACAGGCCATGAGCACCGCCCAGACCAACGAAGACCTGCAACTCGCCCACCTGTATGAGTTGTACGAACGTAATATCCGCGCCTATAACGCCGTGGACTTTGACGACCTCATCGCCCTGCCCACGCGCCTCCTGCAGGACAATGCCGAAGTACGCGAGAAATGGCAGAACCGCGTGCGGTACCTGCTGGTGGACGAATATCAGGACACCAATACCGCGCAGTACATGCTGGTTAAGCTCTTGGTCGGCGTCATGGGCTATTTCACCGCCGTGGGCGACGACGACCAGTCGATCTATGCGTGGCGCGGCGCTAAGCCTGAGAACATGGCACTGTTGGCAGAGGACTTTACGCGCCTGAAAG
>JASLEL010000335.1 GCA_030151145.1 Aquirhabdus sp.
CACCTACAGGCCATGATCTGGCCTTGCGGCGTCTGGAGGCCGCCGGAGCGAGAATGACCTCGTGGATGCAAGTCCTGCTTGAACTACAGCGCGACTGGACTCGGCATGAGACCTACGATGGTGCGCGCGGCATTGTCGAAGCGCATGGTGGCGGCTATGGGATCGGTCTTGCCTATGCCCGGGACATGATTCATCCGACCTGAGCGTTCGATCTCCTCTATGAGGCAGTCGGTTGATCCGTAGCGCCTGCCTCAGAGCCGGAGATAGGCAGTATGCTCTGTACAAACGACCACCTGCCCATTAGGGCTACGATACAGCCCATGACACTGGCACCCAAGATCACGATGAGCAAGGCCAGCCCCAGTGCCTGCTCGTCATGCAGGACATGATCCGTCAGCAGACCCACCAGATACGGGCCAAAGCCAACTCCGATGAGCGTGACGCAGGAGACCAGCAGGGCGATCAGGACGCCGCGATAGCGCTGCGGTGTCAGGCACTGCCAGCCAGTGAGCCCGGCAGGTGTAGCGCAGAAAACCAGAAAATTAAACAGGGTGTAGGCCGCTTCGGACACCCGCAATTGCGATGCGGTGCAAAAAACGACGGCGGGCAAGAGACAGAGCACCGCGCATCCGGCGAGGAGCAGATGGGGCGCATGAGCGATACCGCGATTCCGCAAACGGTCGATGAGTTGCCCACCAACCCATTGTCCGATGGGTGCGGACAAGATAAACATGATCCCAATGTTGGTCGCGCTGTCTCCCGGCGAGAGGCCGAAACGACGCACGTAAAGCTGTGGTAGCCATGCCGCCTGAGCCTGAGCCAGCGTGACGCTACAAGCGGTAGCAAGGGTAAGCAAGGTGTAAGCTTTCGCATGCTGACGAAGGTGTGCCAGTGCGGCACAGAATTCGCTGAATGCGTAGCCTGTCGATGCCTCGCTGGGTGTGGCGATCCTGTCAGGTTCAGATAGCCGCAGGAAGAGCGCCGCAGTGATCAGACCGGGGATGGATGCCAGCAAAAACAACACTCGCCAAGGGGGCAGGATACCAACCAAGGGCAGATTGACAACCCATGTACCCAGTAGATTCAGCATTTGACCGCCGCCCAAGAGAGCCATTGCATTGCCGGCTGTGGCTCCCATGAGGAACAACGCCACCGCTTGCGCCATCTTGCGCGGTGGCATGACACTGCCCAGCAGCGACATGCCCGCTGGCAAAAGGCACGCCTCACCCAGACCGACCCCGATTCGGGCAGCAAAAAAAACACTATACGACGTCGCAAGACCGCACAGCGCTGTCATGATCGACCAGAAGATGAGGCCTATGGCAATCATTCGTCTACGATCAACTCGGTCAGCCAGCCAGCCCAGCGGCACCCCGCACAGACAATAAAGCGCCACAAACGCCATGCCGTGTAGCGCACCGAACTGACTGTCACTTAAGTTGAGATCTTGTTTGATGGGGCTGCCTGCGACACCGACCAGTGCCCGGTCTAAAAAAGAAACCGCATAACCTAAACTCAGCAGGCCCGCGATATGCCAGTAGCTATGCGCTTTGATCTGTTGTTCTTGCAATCCTGAATCCTTGGGGGCGACTGATGTGTCGCATTGTAGCGAGGAATTGAGCTGATTGCTCAATCAGGGTTTGTCCCGGGTACCTGCCATAAAGAGCGTCGGCAGTGCGAGCAAGGGAGCAGCGGTAAAGCACCATTCCTTAAATAGCGCAAAAAACAAAGCCCCCAGACCGCAGCCGATGGCAAAGCAGGTGACACTCAGCGACATTTGCTGCAGGCGAGCCTTGATCACCTCTTTTCTATCGGGAGGAATACCGCGGATGCAATCTGCGATGTCGATCATGATCTGAGTCGTGGTACCGGTCATGAGCGTGGTGGGTGGTGCGCTACTCAAATGTATGCGATGCGCGGCATTCTGGATTGCCATGGCAGAGACGAGCACCATGCCGGTTGCGACTTCTGCCCATTCTCGGTCGGGCGTGAATGGCGCAAGCCAGATGGCAAGCACTGCACCCAGCGCCAGCAGCGCGATTTTAAGGGTCAGCATCGTGCGCAACACAGGCAGACCGCTAGGCAGGGAGAAGCTGGCGATACGGGTCACAATCACGACCAGACAGAACACCGGCAGAGCCAAGAGTTTGGCGGCAGCACCCGAAGTGCCAAGTGCCATGGCGGCGCCAAAGGTCACAAAGTTACCTGTGACATGTGCTGTAAAAAGACCATGCAGGGCCAGAAAGCCAGCAGTATCAACATAGCCTGCATTCAGGCTCATCAGGGCAGGCGCAGTGAGTTTGGGCATGGCAGACCATTCATCTCGAAGTTGGTTTTAGAATATCGGATGCTGTGTCCGGTTCGTGTATCTGTGTTGATGAACCATACCATGCCACACCGCATCAGCAGCGTGGCAACTGGTGTGATCTGACAGCTATACCGCCCAGCACGAGCAGCCCAAGGCACCCCAGAAGCCTTTCAGGTCCGAGATCGGCAGTTTGCTGGACCATGCTGTCGTATGTTGATGACCATGTACGTTACAGTTGTGCGTACAGGCACAGAGCGATGCGAGTTTTTTCTGAGTGTCGTTTGCCGATGTCTGTTTGGCATCGCCCCATGCACCGTATCCGCCAAAGGTGCGCACGGGCGACCAGTCCGGCATGGCAGGCGGCGGTGCGGACTCATCCAGCACGCTAAAGTCGCCTGCGGCATACACGACTTTGCCACCAACGATGGTCAGGAGCGCGGTGGTATCGGCAATCTCATCCTCAGCACAGGCAAAGAAATCGCGATCAGGCACGATCAGATCGGCGAATTGCCCCACGGCGATCTGGCCTTTTTTACCCACTTCGTTGGAAAACCATGTGACGTTTTCGGTCCACATGCGAAGCGCTGTCTCCCGATCCAGACAGTTCTGCTGCGGGTACAGTTGCATCCCGCCTACGGTCCGCCCGGTGATCAGCCAAGCCAAAGACACCCAGGGGTTGTATGAGGCGACACGGGTGGCATCGGTACCTGCTGAGACCTTGATGCCTTTTTCCAGCATACGTGCAACCGGCGGGGTTGCTTCAGCCGCACCACGGCCATAGCGCTCGACGAAGTATTCACCTTGGTAGGCCATGCGATGCTGCACGGCGATCCCGCCGCCGAGTGCAGCAATCCGGTCGATCGATTGCTCCGAGATGGTTTCGGCATGATCAAAGAACCAGTTCAGCCCCGCAAGCGGGATGTCCTGATTGACCTTCTCAAAGACATCCAGCGCACGCGAGATCGTCTCATCATAGGTGGCATGCATACGCCAAGGCCAGCGATTCTCTGCCAGAATGCGCACCACATCTTCAAGCTCGGTTTCCATCTCTGGCGGCATGTCTGGACGTGGTTGTCTGAAATCTTCAAAGTCCGCTGCGGAGAAAACCAGCATTTCACCTGCGCCGTTATGCCGGAAATAGTCATTGCCCTGCTTGTATGTGGAGGTCTGAGCCCAGTTCAGAAAGTCCTCTTTTTCGGCTTTGGGCTTCTGGGTAAACAGGTTATAGGCCAGTCGCACAGTGAGTTGCTTCTCTTCGGACAGCTTCTGGATGACTTCATAATCTTCTGGATAATTCTGAAATCCGCCGCCCGCATCAATTGCACCTGTCACACCCAGCCGATTCAGCTCACGCATGAAATGTCGCGTGGAGTTGAGTTGATACTCAAACGGCAGTTTTGGTCCTTTGGCCAGAGTTGCGTAGAGGATGGCGGCGTTTGGTTTGGCCAAGAGCAATCCTGTCGGGTTGCCGCTGATGTCGCGCAGGATTTGACCACCCGGCGGTTCGGGGGTGTCTTTGGTATAGCCCACGACACGCAGGGCTGCGCCATTCAGGATGGCCCGGTCATACAGGTGCAGTAGAAAGACCGGGGTATCCGGGGCGATGGCATTGATCTCATCAATGGTCGGCAATCTGCGCTCGACGAACTGATGTTCGGTAAAGCCACCGACCACGCGCACCCACTGAGGTGCGGGCGTGACAGCGACCTGACACTTTAGCATCTCCATGGCATCACTTAATGAGCGGACGCCATCCCAGCGCAGCTCCATATTGAAGTTCAGTCCGCCGCGGATGATGTGCAGATGATTGTCGATCAGACCGGGCAATACCCGCCGTCCCCGCAGGGCAATCTTACGGGTGTTTGGACCAGCCAGCGGCAGGATGTCGTGCTCCTGTCCGACGGCGGTGAATTGACCATCGGTGATGGCGACGGCTTCTGCCGTCGGGTTGGCACGATCCAGTGTGAAAAATAAACCGTTGTACACAATGAGGTCCGGATGCTTGGTTGCGCTCATGTCACACTCCTTGGATGAGGATCTGGCGGGCGGATCAGATATTTTTATCGTGTTCTGTAGCGACAGGCGCTGTGGTGTTTATATCGGTGTTTGGCTGTCCCTTTGGCAGATGTCCGAAAACATGCGGCTGCACCTGATTGAGCCATGAGCCGATTAGGGGTTCTTTGGCCCAGAGGCTCTTAACCAGCGGCGGCACCTGCTCGCCGACCAGAATGCCGAGCAGGCCAATCAGTGCGACGACGGGCGGTGCGGGCGATCTGACGTTGACCAGCGCGTAGAATATGCCAACCAGTAGGCCAGCTCCCAGAGAAATCAGATAGATTTTCATTAGCATCTCACCAGCATAAGAAAGAGAAAACCGGGAGCAGATTGCTCCCGGACGGATGCTGTCGGATCAGCCTTCGTGGGCACCAAACATGGATTTGGCATAGGTGATGCCGAGTCCGTAGGCACCGCCGAATTTTGCGGCGATGCCAGTCGCCATCTCGTAGGTGGCGGTGCGGGCCCAGTCACGTTGCAGCTCCAGCAGGTACTGGACGGCGGTCATGGGCTGTGCACCAGCCTGTACCATGCGATCCATGGCGCGATCATGGGCTTCGGTCGTTACATCGCCGCAGGCATCGGCAATCACATAAACTTCAAAGCCCTGATCCAGCGCGGACAAGGCAGGTCCGACGATGCAGACCGAAGTCCACAAGCCTGCCAGCACGATACGCCCTTTGCCAATGGCATTGACTTCATCGATCACATGCTGGTCTTCCCAGGTATTCATGCTGGTACGATCCAGCAGCTTTTGGCCAGGGAAGGCATCAGTGATCTCCGAGTACATTGGACCTGAGAAGGATTTTTCGGCCACCGTGGTCAGGATCGTGGAGACACCGAAGCCATGCGCGGCATGCGAGATCAGCGCCGCGTTATTGCGCAGCAGCGTCGCATCGATCGATTTGGTCGCAAAGGACATCTGCGACTGAAAGTCGATGAGGATCAGGGTGTGGTCTTTGGGCGTGAGCAGTTTGGCACCTGGCGTTGCCGTTGCTTTTTTTGTCATGATGGACTTCCTTGATGTAGAGAGTGGAGGTTTTGCGATTGTGGGAGAGACGCGTGCACGCGTCTTGTCGATTTGTCATTTGCTTTGAATATTCGTGCACTAGCAGAGGAGATTGTGCTTTTCCTACAATCGTGGATAAGACAATCCATGTTGATCAGCATCGGTTGATCTGCCCGGCAAACCATGTGATCACGGAGTAAGAAAATGATCGTCATCAGAAGAAGTCAGGAACGTGGAGACGCTAACCACGGATGGCTGAAGTCCAGACATACCTTTTCCTTTGCGGACTACTACGATGAGCGCCATATGGGCTTTGGTCCCTTGCGCGTGGTGAACGAAGACCGCATTCAAGGCGGCACCGGGTTTGGCACTCACGGTCATCGGGATATGGAGATCATTTCATATGTGATCAAAGGCGCGCTACAGCATAAAGACTCGATGGGCAATACCACCGTTATCCGTCCCGGCGAGGTGCAACGCATGAGTGCAGGCACCGGCGTCAGACACTCGGAATACAATGACCTTGCGGATCAGGAAACTCACTTCCTGCAGATCTGGATACTGCCTGAGCGGCAGGGCATCGAGCCGAGTTATGGACAGCAGTCCTTTGAGGATGCCTTTGGTTGTAGCGATCTGATATTGGTTGCGTCCAAGTCAGGGCGTAATGGCTCGATCACGCTCAATCAGGATGTCGATATGTATGTTGCCAAAGCCCAAGAGACCGGTGAAAAACACCTGAAAACCTATGCGCATCGACATCTGTGGCTGCAAGTGATCGCAGGCGAGGTGCGTGTCGAGGGCGAGACTCTGCGCAGCGGGGATGGAGCGGGCATTCAGGGAGTCGAGCTGTTGCCGATCCACTGGAGCAAAGACGCTGAATTTATCCTGTTTGATATGCCCTAGGCGTATAGGTGATACAGCGGGTACGGGACGTGTCTTTGTTGCAGTGATGACCGGAGGATGATCATGAAGATTCAGTTGTTTGGCATGAAAGGATCGCGGGCAGCCTATGAAATTCGAGACTTTCTGGTACGTAGTACGGTCTCTTTTGATTATGTCGAAGTGAGCGAAACTGATGCGCCGGCGAACGGTTTTGGGATGGCGTTTCATCAGGACGAACTGCCGGTCTGTGTGATGGACAATGGCGACATCCTGAAGCAGCCCGATATTCAGCAGATTGCCGAGCGGCTGGGCTGGATCACACGACCGAATTACACCGAGTATGACGTGTCTATCTATGGTGCCGGGCCAGCGGGCCTGAGCGCGGCCGTCTATGCTGCATCGGAGGGACTCAAGACGGTGTTGGTCGAAAAATCATCCATTGGCGGGCAGGCGGGGAGCAGTTCGCTGATTGAGAATTTCCTTGGCTATCCCGAAGGTATTGCCGGTGCCGAGATCGCAGAGAAGGCTAGGCAGCAGGCCGTCAAGTTCGGTGCGGATATCCTGCATTTACAGGAGGGGGTGAAAGCCTCATTCTCAGATGGCCGTATCCATGTCGATTTGGCGGATGGCGGCAAGCTGATCGCCAAGACCAATATCTGTGCGACTGGCGTCGAGTACCAACATCTCAATCTACCGCGCGAGGGTGACTTTCTGGGGCGGGGGCTGTTCTACGGTGCGGGTCTCAGTGAGGCGTATCTATGCCGCGAGCAGGATATCTATGTGGTCGGCGGGGCGAACTCGGCGGGTCAGGCGGCTGTGCATTTTGCTGATTTTGCCCGTAGCGTGACGATGGTCATTCGCGGTGCCACGCTGTCGGGCTCCATGTCACGTTATTTGATCGACAAGCTGAGTCGAACGACTAATATTCGCTATCGCTTCCTGACTGAGGTGGTTGAGCTGGATGGTGATGGTGAGCTGCAGCGATTTAAGCTGCAGAACCTCATCGGTGGCGAAGCGGAATGGATTGAGTCCCAGAAGCTCTTTGTCTGTATCGGCGGTAAGCCCAATACCGAATGGGCCAAGGATACGTCCATCATCCGCGATGAATCCGGCTATCTGGTCACGGGTCCTGATATTCAGAAATTCACTCACGGGCAGCCGATAGCGGGCTGGACTTTGAACCGGGAGCCGTTTTATTTGGAGACGTCGATCCCCGGTTCATTTGCGGTCGGGGATGTCCGTCACAACTCTATCAAGCGTATGGCAACAGCCGTCGGTGAAGGCGCCATGTGCATTACCTTTGTGCATAAATATCTGCGTTCATGACGTAGGTTCCATGTAGATATCAGCATCAGTGCAGTGGTGTTATCTGAATAACCAGTGGCGTACCAGCTTGGTGTAGCGTGGCATGACCACATAGACCATCAGAAAGACGACGATTGCCGTATCAAAGATCATGTTCAAGGGAAAGATGCGAGGCAGACCCAGCGCACCGAGCAGAGGATTAATCAATAATGGCACGGCGGTGGCCAACGGATAAATCGCAGACCAGGTGATCAGATATTGCTTCCAGCGCACGGGTAGCTTGGCTTTGGCCTCGGCGGGGGTAAACCAGAAATCAAGACCGCTACTGACAAAGAAATCATCCCCGGTCACAAAGAATGGCTTGGCTTTGTCGATCAATCGCTGCCGTTCGCTGGAGCTAAGCCAGTGTTGCAGGTTTTCCTTGGTATCAAAACGGATGACTACGGTATAGGTCTCGGTCAGGTCCGAGATGGGTCGGACGATATGCCAGTCCAGGAATCCGGGTGCAGCCTTGCAAATCGGTGCGATCTCCGTCAGCCATTCCTCATAAGCCGTATGCCGGTCTTTGCGGACCCGGTGGGTAATGACCACGGTTGCGCCTTCGTCACTGGCAGTGCTTGCAGGGGTTTTATCCATGGTCATTTTAG
>JASLEL010000356.1 GCA_030151145.1 Aquirhabdus sp.
GTTTCAGCGTGTACAGTCGGCCAAGACCGAGAAGATTGCCGTGTGGGCAACCGTGCTCGGTGGTTCGATGTATTTTGTATTTGCCTTCGTTCCGATGTTCCTCGCGTATTCGGCGACGCTGATTGATCCACAGATGGTCGCCCGTCTGATTAATACCGAGCCGCAGAAGATCCTGCCGACATTGGTGATGACCAAAGTCCCGCTGATCGCACAGGTGATGTTCTTTGGTGCGCTGCTGTCAGCGATCAAGAGTTGTGCTTCGGCGACTTTGCTGGCCCCGTCAGTGACGTTCACTGAGAATATCCTCAAGCCGATGTTCCCTGACATGACGGATAAGCAGCTCTTGCGTAACATGCGTATCGTGACCTTGTGCTTCACTGTGATCGTGACGTTCTACGCGATGTACTCCAAGGCTAGTATCTTTAAGATGGTCGAGAATGCTTATCAGGTGACGCTGGTTGCGGCTTTCATTCCGTTACTATGCGGTGTGTACTGGTCTAAAGCGACCAATCAGGGTGCGCTGTTTGCGATTGCCGCTGGTGTCACGACGTGGATTCTGATGTTGATGAATGTACCGTTTCTGGATTCACTGCAGGTGTATACGCCGCAGGGCGCTGGCGCGGTCGCTAGCCTGATCGGTATGGTCGTGGGGTCACTTTTGCCACAATGGATCGGGCAGCATGATCCGCATATCCATCATAAGCTGCGTACTGGGCAGCATTTGCGTGAGCGGGAGCTGGCAGAGCAGAAGGAGAATATGGCAACGCATTAAGCCATTGCGGATCTGATTAAACCGGCCTACCGATAATGGCGAGTGTCTGATAGTGCATGGATACTTGCCCATCAGTGGCGAAATCATGATAGATCGCCTTGATCTGTTGCTCTATCTCGGCACTCTGGGCTGATCCGCGTGCGGGCATATACGAGCGGGAATATACAAGGCTTGTGAGACCCGCTAGCGTTAGTTGATGCACATGATCCCAGATGAAGGTCTGTCTTGCACCGTCCCTAAAGAATGCATCCACACCATCCCGATCCCGGCTCTGGGTGGCGCGCTCATTTTCACCATATCTTGCAAATAACTGATTGAGCGCTTGCTGGAGTGGATCGCTAGGCTGGCGGTCATTCCAGATCAGGGCGACTTGTCCTGCGGGCGTCAGCACACGCAGAAACTCGGCGCGGGCGCGCTCGATGTCAAACCAATGGAAGGCTTGTGCGGCAGTGATCAGGTCTAGCATATGGTCTGGAATAACCATGCTTTCTGCCGATCCCGCGATGCTCTGATAGCCTGTGTAATGCCCTAGACGCTGATCACAAGTGTGGCGCATGTCATCATTGGGCTCGATGGCGGTGACATGGTAGCGTTGCTGTAGGAGACTCTCCGTCAGGATACCTGTGCCGGCACCGATGTCTGCGATGCGAGACTGTGGGCTAAGCTGACACTGAGTGCGTAGGGTGTTGCAGAGTGCTGACGGATAGTCGGGGCGTGAGGCGGCGTAGTCGGTGGCTTTGTCGGTGAATGCATGTGTGTTTGTCATCGTGTGATCCGACTATGATTAAAGGTAGTCGAGTCGTGCTAACTGGCGCCGGTATCGTTCAATGACGGACGTATCATTGGAAAAACCATAGCGCTGCCCTTGATGTGCACGTAACATGAAGTCCAGCGCATAGGGGTAGCATTGCTCCGCTGCAAGACTGATGTATTGCATACCTATAGCTTCATTCTTATCTGTTCCAGTCCCGCTTAGCGTGTCCAGACCATAACACCATTGCGATGGCGCATAGTCTTGTATGGCAGACAGACGATAAAACTCCACGGCTTCCTTGAGCTTATTTAAATCATATAGATGGCAGCCGTACTGATACTGTGCTTCAGCACAGCCGTTCTCAGCAGACTCCTGAATCAATTTTAGCCAGAGCTGATCAAACTGTTTTTCCCCTAATCGCCGGGTTTCACCGAGATTAGGGAGTTGTGCTTTTAGCCACAGGGCTCTTGGGTGTCTTTTCTTGAGGAAGGGCTTGAGAAGCTTAATGATCCGTTTAATGAGGATACTGGATATTTTGGGTTTGCTGGTGCGCTCGGATGCTTTGATTAAGAATTCGGCTTCTTGCAGCTCATGTTCGATGTTTGGATCTTGATTGAAGACCATCCAGCCTGAGGCAACATGAGAAACCGAGCAAGCGCCTGCCATATTCTACCGTCCAGCCTCATCCTGCCACAGCAGTTTGTGCAACTGAAGTTGAAACCGCACCGGCAGCTCATCCGTCACGATCCACTCGGCTAAGTCCCGTGCCAGTGGCGGCAATCTAACCTGACCTTTCTCAATCGCAAAGGCCGGGGAAAACCACACCACGCCCGCTACCTGATCCAGCCGATGTGTTTTGAGCATCTCGCGAGACCATTCATAGTCGGCACGATCTGTGATCACAAACTTGATCTGATCATGATGATTCAGAATGTCGATATTGGACAGCAGGTTGCGATGTGCTTCGCCAGAGTTCGGTGTCTTAAGGTCTACCACACGCGACACACGTGGATCGACTAGCGACACATCCAGCGCCCCAGAGGTCTCAAGCGACACGCTATAGCCTGCATCACATAGGGCTTTTAGGAGCGGGATACAGTTCGGCTGTGCCAGTGGCTCGCCACCCGTCACACAGATATGCCGCACTTGTCCTGTGGTGTTATACGACTGCACCTGCGCCAAGATCTCATCCAGCGACCAGCGTGTACCACCTTCGAAGGCATAGGCCGTATCACAGTAATGGCAGCGCAGCGGACAGCCTGTCAGTCGGATAAAAACCGTTGGGTAGCCCGAATCGCGGGCTTCACCCTGCAAGGAAAAAAATATCTCGGTCAGGCGCAGGCCCGAGGCAGGATCAGTGACAGGAATCTGGGTAGAGCGGAGTGTCGTGGTCATGAATGGCAAATCTGAAGTGATGCAGATGCCAAAAGACATCCGCGACAAGGTGCTATTGTCGCAGATTTATGCAGATGGATAAATGACTTTGCCTGCGACAACGCTGAGGTTGTCGCAGGCAAGATGGATTATTCGGAAGGATGCTCGCCGAGTTTGAGCAGACGCTTCTCCAGATCGTGAATATCGACGGCATGGTGATTAAAGGTATGATCGACCAGAATCACATCCCGATGCATGGGGATATTGGTGATCACGCCATCAATCACGATCTCATCCAGTGCCTGCCGAGCGCGCGCCAGAGCGGTATGACGATCATGCCCATGTACGATCAGTTTACCGATTAGCGAGTCATAGTATGGTGGGATGGTATAGCCTGAATACAGGTGCGAGTCCATGCGCACACCGGCACCGCCGGGGGCATGATAATGCGTGACCCGACCCGGTGAGGGCAGGAAGGTCTTGGGGTCTTCGGCATTGATGCGGCATTCGATTGCGTGACCGCGGACCACGATGTCTTCCTGATTGAGATTCAGTCCCAATCCAGAGGCAATGCGGATCTGCTGTTCGATGATGTCGACGCCAGTGATACACTCCGTTACGGGATGCTCGACCTGTACGCGGGTATTCATCTCGATAAAGAAGAATTGACCGTTTTCATAGAGGAATTCAAAAGTACCCGCGCCACGATACTGCATGTCTTTGCATGCACGTACACAGGCTGCCAGAATCTGCTCGCGCGCATCGCTGGGCAGTTGAGGTGCCGGGGCTTCTTCAAAGACCTTCTGATGGCGGCGCTGCAAGGAGCAGTCGCGATCATACAGATGGATCGCATGGCCTGCACCGTCACCCAGTACTTGCACTTCGACATGGCGCGGTTTCTGCAGGAAGCGCTCCATATAGACGGTATTATCTCTAAACCACAGTGCGGCTTCATTGCGTGCAGACTGGACCGCATCAACCAGTTGGCTTTCTTCCAGAACGATGCGCATGCCACGTCCGCCACCGCCTGCAGCTGCTTTGACGATGAGCGGGAATCCGATCTTGGCGGCTTCCTGTATGGCATTGTCTGGCGTGATCGAGAGATTGCAACCGGGTACGGTCGGTACACCACTTTGCTTCATGGCGTTGATCGCGGACACTTTGTTGCCCATGACGCGGATATGCTCCGGACGTGGACCGATAAAAGTGAAGCCGGCCTTTTCGACCGTCTCGGCAAATTCGGCATTTTCCGAGAGAAAACCATATCCCGGATGAATGCCATCGGCACCGGTCAGCTCGGCGGCGGTGATGATGGCATTGATATTCAGATAGCTGTCTTTGGTCGAGTGAGGGCCGATACAGATCGCCTCATCGACAAAGCGTAAGTGCATCAGATCGTGATCGGCTGCGGAATAGACGCCGACAGTCTGGATGCCAAGCGTACGGCAAGCCCGTGCGATGCGCAGGGCAATCTCGCCCCGGTTGGCGATCAGGATCTTTTTGAGCAGCCCCGGAGTTGGGCTTATGGTTGGGTGTCGAGACATCGCATTAACCCTGCAGACGGACCAGAGGTTGACCAAACTGAACGACTTCACCATTTTTGACCAGGATCTCGGTGATGGTGCCGCTCTGGGTAGCCAGTACAGGATTCATGATTTTCATGGCTTCAATGATACCGATGGTATCGCCGGCATTGAGTTTTTGGCCGACTTTGAGAAAGGCCGGTTCGCCCGGGTTGGGAGCTGCGTAAAATACACCCACCATCGGTGCGGTCTCAATCGGACCTTCCGAGGTGCTGATTTGCACAGGTGCTGGAGTG
>JASLEL010000135.1 GCA_030151145.1 Aquirhabdus sp.
AAAGCGAAAGGTATATCACCTTTCGCTTTTTTATCAGATGCTTAAATCATCTTACATGTTTGGATAGTTAGGACCGCCGCCACCTTCCGGGGTTTCCCAGTCGATGTTTTGTGCAGGGTCTTTGATATCACAAGTCTTACAGTGTACGCAGTTTTGGGCATTGATCTGGAAACGTGGACCGGTTTCTTCGGTCACGATTTCATATACGCCAGCTGGGCAGTAGCGCTGAGCAGGCTCGGCGTACAATGGCAGATTTTGCGTGACCGGGATGCTTGGATCACGCAGCTTCAGGTGGATTGGCTGATCTTCTTCGTGGTTGGTATTCGAGATGAATACCGACGACAGTTTGTCGAAGGACAGCTTGCCATCTGGCTTAGGATAGTTCGGCTTGACCGAGTTGGCAGCCAGTTCCAGCGTCTTGTAGTCTGGCGTCGTGTCATGCAGAGTGAATGGCACGCGGAAGATGTTCTGGTCGATGAAGTTGAACGCACCACCGATGAACAGACCACCCAGACTGCCGCCGAAACGGTGCATGGCTGGACCAAAGTTACGTGCGGCAAACAGCTCGCCGAACAGCCAGGAGGCTTTGAACTTGTCGGTATAGGCAGTGACTTCGTCCGATGCACGACCAGCCTGCAGGGCTTCAAATACCGCTTCGGCACACAGCATACCGGACTTCATGGCGGTATGAGAGCCTTTGATCTTGGCAAAGTTCAGGAAGCCTGCGTCATCACCAACCAAACAGCCACCCGGGAAGGTGAGTTTAGGCAGCGAGTTCAGACCGCCTTTGACCACGGCACGGGCACCGTAAGCGACGCGTTTGCCGCCTTCGAGATACTTGCTCAGGACCGGATGGCGCTTCAAGCGCTGCATCTCATCAAATGGCGACAGGTACGGGTTTTTATAGGACAGATCAACGATCATCCCCATCGTGACCTGATTGTTCTCGGCGTGGTACAGCCACCAGCCACCAGTCGAATTGGTTTCGGTCAATGGCCAGCCCGAACCGTGCACGATCAGACCGGGTTCGTGTTTGGCTGGGTCGATGTCCCAGAGTTCTTTGATACCGAAGCCGTAGTGCTGAGGATCAACGTCTTTCGCCAGATCAAAGCGGCTGATCAGTTGTTTGCCCAAGCTACCGCGGCAGCCTTCGGCGAACAGGGTATATTTGGCATGCAGCTCATAGCCAGGCGTGAAGCTAGGCTTCTCTTCGCCTTCGCGACTGATGCCCATGTCGCCGGTCTGGATGCCTTTGACGCTGCCATCTTCATGGTAGAGGACTTCAGATGCGGCAAAGCCGGGGAATACGGTGACTTCGAGTTCTTCGGCCTTGGTGTTCAGCCAGCGCACGACGTTACCCAACGAGATAACATAGTTACCGTCGTTATGCATGGTCTTTGGAACCAGTGCGTTCGGGAATTTGATACCGCCGGTTTCAGAAGTCAGCATATAGACTTCGTCACGAAGCGCTGGGGTATTCAGTGGGGCACCTTGCTCTTTCCAGTCTGGGAAGAGTTCGTTCAGTGCGCGAGGTTCGAATACGGCACCGGACAAGATGTGTGCGCCGACTTCGGAGCCTTTCTCGACCACACAGACGGAGAGGTCGGGCAGGTTGTTTTCAATGGCCAACTGGCGCAGGCGGATGGCGGCAGAAAGACCCGATGGGCCTGCGCCGACAATCACGACATCAAACTCCATCGATTCGCGTTCGATGTGTTCCATAAAGTATCCTCAAAAAAGCGGGTGGCTGGCAAAAACTGCACACTAACCATGCAGCTTGCGGCACTGCCCGAAGCATGAAATCATTACTATTCGGCATCACTGCGCGGATAGTATAAAATCAATGCAGCACTTGCGCTACCGTTACACGAATTTACATGTGAAATTTCATCAAATGGTTGAATTTATATCCACCAGTCTGATGACGGATTTGAGATATGAGGACCGTGTACGGCAATATGGTGCTGCATATATCATTGTACGGTTTTATTGAGACAAGACTATGGCTGTAGAGCAGGGTACCCCGCCGATTTCGGGTCAATCACATACAGCACCCGAAGATTCATCAGATGCAAAGGCTCGTCCGGCATTGGACTCCAAGCTGGATGAGCTGTCGCGTCTCCTGATCACGAAAGACGGACAAGCCCCTAAAGCACAGCCGCCGCTTGAAAAATGGAATCCACCGTACTGCGGTGAGATGGATATGCTGATCAAATCCAATGGCGAGTGGTGGCACGAAGGCATCCGCATGACGCGCGAGTCATTGGTACGCCTCTTTGCAACGGTACTCTGGCGCGAAGAAGATACGTATTTCCTCAAGACGCCAGTCGAGAAGATCAAAATCCGGGTCGAGGATGTACCTTTGCATGTGATCGATGTCGAGCAAGTGACAGATGCCGGGCAGGTCTATATCCGCTGTACGACCAAGACTGGTGATCTGGTCATTGCTGATATTGATCATCCAATCGAGATGCGCTCCTTTACCAGTGCAGAAGGTGAAACAGAAATGCGGCCCTATATCCTGATCCGGCGCAATCTGCAGGCACTGATCCACCGTAACGCGTTCTACCACCTGATCGGCTGGAGTGAACTGCAATCGACTCCTGCTGGGGATGCCATGGTACTGACCAGTGGTGATCAGCGTTTTATATTGGGGCTGGTTGAATAAAACTGGTCGAATAACCGAGTTCGGTCTAGAATCGCAAAAAAGAGCCCGGCAATCTTTGATAAAGCCGCGCCGTGTCTGATTTTGGACCGTGGAGAGCGTGATTGAACCATCTGTCTCATGGCTTTAAGCCTTTTGATGCGCCGATTGGTGTATTCGACTCCGGTGTCGGTGGACTGTCGGTGGTGACTGAATTGCAGTCACTGTTGCCTCATGAGTCCATCGTCTATCTGGCGGATACTGCGCATGTGCCCTATGGCACGCGTCCGGATGAAGAAATTCGTACGCTTACAGCCAATGCCGTGGACTGGCTATATGAGCAGGGCTGTAAAGCCGTCGTGGTGGCCTGTAATACCGCTTCGGCATTCAGCCTGACGCATTTGCGCGAGCATTATGGCGAGCGCTTTCCAGTCATTGGCCTCGTGCCTGCGGTCAAACCCGCAGTGCTGATGACGACCAATCAGCGAGTCGGTGTGCTGGCGACTCAAGGTACGCTACGTGGAACGTTGCTCAAAGATGTAATCAATGAGATAGCGGTGCCGGCTGGTGTTGAAGTCATGACGGTGATGAGTCCGGCGCTGGTGCCTTTTGTAGAGGCAGGTGAACAAGATTCTGCAGGGTGTCATGCGGAGCTCAAACGGGTTTTGACGCCGCTTGTCGAGCACGGCGTACGTGAGCTCGTCTTGGGCTGCACGCATTATCCCTTTTTGGCTTTGAGCATTGAGCAGGTATTTCCGGGACAGTTTCATTTGTTGGATTCGGGTGCGGCAGTCGCCAAACAAACCGAGCGGGTACTGGCTCAGCGTGAACTACTCAACACCACATCTGAAATAGGGCATGTCACGTGCTATGTATCCGGTGCGGTGGTATCGGCTGAACCAGTCATCCATCGACTTTTACCCGGTATCGGTGAAATACGACAAGCAATCCTCTCGACAGAGGTACTTGAAACGGTGTCTCTAGCTCAGGCAGTGATGCCTTAAAGTATGGTTAATCGTAATAAAAAAGCTCATCAATCGATGAGCTTTTTTATTACAGGTGGCAATCAGATGACAATCAGATTGGAGATGCTTCAGGGCCGATCTGGTCTGTCTGCGATTCAGGTGATCCTTTTTCCCGGTAAATCACGCGATAGAGCACCGGCAAGACCAGTAGTGTCAGCAGGGTCGAGGAGAGGATGCCGCCGATCACGACGGTCGCCAGCGGGCGTTGCACTTCGGCACCGGTACCGGTTGCCAATGCCATCGGGATAAAGCCCAGCGATGCGACAAGTGCGGTCATGAGCACTGGGCGCAAACGCAGCATGGCACCCTGCCACAGCGCATCCTGTACGCTTAAACCCTGACCGCGCAGTTCGCGGATAAAAGCCAGCATCACGAGGCCATTCAGCACCGCAATCCCCGATAGCGCAATAAAGCCCACTCCGGCAGAGACCGACAGCGGTATACCACGCAGCGCAAGGCTTGCGATCCCACCCGTCAGTGCAAGCGGAATACCGGTAAAGACCAACAGCGCATCCTTCATATTACCAAACATGGCGTAGAGCAAGAGCATCACCAAGCCTAATGCAATCGGAATGACAATCGACAAGCGCTGGCTAGCGGACTTCATATTTTCAAACTGTCCGCCATATTCAAGCCAGTATCCCTCCGGCAAGCTCACGTCCGTGTTCAGTACAGTTTGCACTTCACTGACGAAAGAACCCAAGTCACGCTGCGTCACATTGCTGGTGATGACAATACGGCGCTTGCCCATTTCGCGGCTGATTTGGTTAGGTCCTTGCGTCTCCTGCACTTCGGCGACGGTAGATAACGGGATCGTTCCGCCATCACTTAGGGCTAAAGGCAGAGTGGCGAGTGTAGCTGGGGTTTGAGTCCCTGCAGACTGCCGAATCACCAGTGCAAAGCGCCGATCACCCTGCATGATTTGTCCTGCATCGATGCCGCCGATGGCCACCGAGACCGCATCCTGAATGGTGGCAACCGATAAGCCGTAACGGGCTGCGGTAGCACGGTCGATCTTTACCGCAAGTAGAGGTAGGCCTTGGGTTTGCTCAACCTTGACACTGGTCGCACCCGGTATTTGTCTTAGACGTACCGCAATGCGCTCGGCAGTTGAGGCAAGCACCTGTAAGTCGTCACCAAACAGTTTGATCCCGACATCGCTCCTGACACCGGAGATGAGTTCATTGAAGCGCATCTCGATGGGCTGGGAGAATTCGGCGATGGTGCCGACCTGCTGCTCAACCACGGTATTGATCCGCGCTTTGAGATCGTCCATGGATTCGGCGGGATTCGGCCAGTCTTTGCGCGGGCGCATGATGATATAAGCGTCCGAGCTATTGGGTGGCATCGGATCAGAAGCAATCGCCGCGGTCCCTGTACGAGCAAAGACAAAGGCGATTTCGGGAAACCGCTTTTTTAAGTCTCGCTCCAATTGTGCTTCCATCTGCACCGATTGATCAACACTAGTGCTCGTAGCCCGGACAGACTGTAATGAAAGGTCACCTTCGCTTAAGGTCGGCGCAAACTCGCTCCCCAGACGCGGCACCGTCAGCAGTGATATCGCCACCAGACACACCGCAGACACGAGCACCAACGGCGTGTGATTGAGCGCAAAGCGCAAGGCAGGCGCGTACAGGCGCTTAGCGGCCCGCATCAGGATATTTTCCTTTTCCTGCACTTTACCCGTCACGAACAAAGCCACAGCTGCAGGGACAAAGGTCACCGACAGGATCATGGCGCCGACTAAAGCAATGACCACGGTCGCCGCCATGGGATGAAACAGCTTGGCCTCAACGCCAGTCAGCGCAAAAATTGGCAGATACACCACCAGAATGATGAGTTGACCAAAAAGCAATGGACGCCGGGCCTCTCGTGCAGCTTCAAACACTTCGGTAAAGCGCTCGGGCCGTGTGAGCAGGCGTCCAAGTTGCTCTTGGCGATGTGCCAATCGTCGAATGCTGTTTTCAACGATCACCACGGCACCGTCGATGATGATGCCAAAGTCCAGCGCACCTAAGCTCATGAGATTGGCACTGATCTTCTGCTCGACCATACCGGTCAGGGTAAACAGCATCGAGAGCGGTATCACGAGTGCGGTAATCAGGGCCGCACGCAAATTACCTAGAAACAAAAACAGGATGACGATGACCAAAAGCGCACCTTCGATCAGATTTTTCTGCACGGTAGCGATGGCTTTATCGACCAGCGTGGTGCGGTTGTAGACGGTTTTAATAACGATACCTTGCGGCAGCGTCTGCTGGATGTTCTGCATACGATCTGCGACCGCCTGCGCAACCACACGACTATTTTCGCCGATGGTCATCAGGGCGGTACCCTGCACAGTTTCATTGCCATTCAGGGTTGCTGCACCGGTACGCAGTTCCTGACCGAATTGCACGGTCGCCACATCGCTGACCCGGATTGGGATACCGCCTGAGCTGGTAATGGCCGTATTACGGATGTCATCCAGCGTCAGTAGTTGGCCTGGTACACGGACCGTCAACTGTGCGCCGCGCTGATTGATGAATCCGGCCCCACGGTTACTGTTGCTCGCCATCAGGGCGTCTTTGAGCTGAGTCAGCGTTAATCCGCGCGCACCCAGCGCATTCAAGTCAGGATTCACCTGATATTCGCGTACATAGCCGCCAATGGTATTGACCTCGGCCACACCGGGTACATTGCGGAGCTGCGGCCGAATGACCCAGTCCTGAATCTCACGCAAGTCCGAGAGATTGTAGGGCGTACCATCAGCCTTCCGGGCATCAGATCTGGCTTCCAGCGTCCATTGATAGATTTCCCCTAGGCCGGTTGAAACCGGGGCCATGATTGGCACGACATTAGCTGGCAGTTGGTCACGCACCTCCTGTAGCCGCTGGCTGATGAGCTGACGGGCAAAATAGAGATCGGTACCGTCTTTAAAGATCACTGTGACCTGTGACAAGCCATAACGCGAAATCGAGCGGGTATGCTCAAGGTTAGGCAGACCCGCCATAGCGGTCTCGACCAGATAGGTGATGCGCTGCTCGGACTCAAGTGCGGTATAGCCCGGAGCACTGGTATTGATCTGTACCTGTACATTGGTGATGTCGGGTACGGCATCGATCGGCAATTTCTGATA
>JASLEL010000391.1 GCA_030151145.1 Aquirhabdus sp.
TTGCGATCCAGATTGACCACAAAGACCTGTACCGCATCACTGAAACGGTGCTCCATCACCGGATGTACAATGACCGATACCTCATGGTAGAGCGCGAGTGCATTGGCCAGCTCGACCACATGGCGCTCCAGCCCACCCTCACCCCAGCTTGCCAGCAAAAAACAGATACGCATGACGTGTGTACTCTTATATTCCTTTGGATACTACAGGCACTTAGACCTGAGCATGACTCAATAATCGTTCCCGGGCCGCATCCAGATGGGCCACTTGCTGGGATAATGAAAATACCGTTTGTGCCCGCTGCCGTCCTTGAGCCGCAAGCTGTACCCGCTTGAGCGGGTTATCGATCAAATCACCAATGGCTGCCGCAAGGCCCGATGCCGATACTGGATCGACCACTACGGCCGTGTCCCCAGCCACTTCCTGCAGTCCACAACTGCTGGAGGTGATCACGGCACAACCCGCATCCATCGCCTCCAGTGTGGTACGACCAAATGCTTCCATCCCGGTCGAGGGGCTAACCGCAATCGACGCCTGATTGAAGACCTTCAGCACCTCATCATGCGCCACATGACCACGAAAATCGACCTGATCTGCGACCTTTGCCAGCGCGGCATAGACCGACTGTTCATAGCTGGATTTGCCCGCCTCATGCCCAAAGCCCCATGCGCCGAGAAACTCAACCCGCCAAGCGGGATGCTGCGGCAGGAGTTGTGCCAGTGCCTGTGCCAACTCCAGCACGCCTTTTTCCGGGATAAAACGTCCGGCATAGACGATCCATGGCTGACGACGCTCCGGCTCATCCGATGCCGCCGTATCCAGAGTGGTAGGCACAGGCAAGGCGTTATAAATCACCTCGGCCTTGTCTGCAAAGCTCGGATCGACACCCTCCAGTATGCGCGTACGCACATAATTGCTCACGCAGTAGACCCGATCCAGCGTCATCAGCAGTGTCTGACGCTCAGCGACCGTCCGCGCACCATCCATGCCTTGTGGATCATTATGCAGATGCACCGTTACGCGTCGTTCGGGCAGGTGTTTTTTGATATTGAACGCCAGAGGAATCCGGTTATGCACTTCCACCAGACCAATCTCAGGCAACTCGCGCAGGGCCTGCACGCATGCCATGCCGTAGGCCCGATTGCGCCCATACAGCCACGCCAGCTTCACATCCATATGTCGATAGGACACATCCTCAAAATGCTCAGGCTGACCACCAAAGACCACCAACGCCTGCCGGTAGCGACTCGCCAGACTAAAGGCATGCACGGTCAGTGCCACCGCACCGGCGTCCTGACGGCGAAAATTCTCCCGACTCGGCAAGATCACCGCAATGCCTGTATCCGGCACATGCTCAACGTTAGTCTGAAGGTGATCGTTAGCCATAAGTCCGAAAGTCCTGATCGACATCTTATTGTTCGTCAGCAGTCTGCGCAGCGGCCTGATCAGCCAGCAGCAGACGCTGGGCATCCATGACCAGCATGCCCGCCTGCCAATCCAGATGATGAATGGCCCGCTGACCGATGGCATCTCCATAGATCGTCCATAGCCGCTGCTCCTCATACGTCGTCGGCGTCAGGCGCACGATCTGGCTTAAGTTCAGGCCATGCCCGTAGCGGCGCAGACAATCCTGCGACGGGCGCAAGAGACGTCCGGCAGCATCGCGGAAGATACGGCCGCCGGGGCGACCGGAGCGGAAATCTCGCACCAGCGGATTAGCCGCATGTGGTGTCCATGTGGTCGACAGCGGACTATCGGCATAGTACGCAAATAATGACTCATTGATCCGCACCCGCCCCTGCTTGGCCGCGCACAGCAGCCACCAGCGCCCCTCATGCTCGATCAGCGTCGGATCAGCGATCTTGATCCCGTCGATCAGCGTTTTCACCCGCTCCCAGCGCAGCGGAAACTCGACGCAGCGATAGAGATCGACCCGCTTGACCTCGGCTTTCTCCGGGATCATGTACAGCTCGCCGTCATACTCAAACAGGAACGGATAAGACAAATGGTGATCTTCTTCGATCACAGGCACCGCCTCGCCCAGCGGACGCCCGCTCTCATCGACCTCGATCACACTGATCCGGCCACGCCAGGTCGAAAACGGAAAATCCTCAAAGAAAATATAATGCCGCCCATCACGCACCCAGACAAAGGGATCGGCCCAGAAGGCCTGTCCCGGCGGATAGATGGCATGCAGCCCCGCCACATTCGGCTCAGCCACCACTGCGGCTTGTGTCGCGGCACCCGCCAGCAAGAACCACTGCTGCTGATAGCCATGCTCCTCAAGCTTATCCGCCTTGCGGCCTGCCCGACGGATACCCGCCTGCTGCCACTGCTGCCAGAGCCGAATCACATACCCAAACAACGCACGTATCATGTCTTTCATCCATCCTGAATCTGATTACAGCTCACTCACGGCTCACGGCGCTGATCATCGGTTTGGTGGGTTACACTGTATTCATACAGCTTGGCTTCTTTAAGAAACGCATAAAACGCATTGATCATACTGCCGATAAATCCACGCCGACCATTCAGAAAGTCGCGCCGGATGATATACGACTTTAGAAACACCAGCGGCATCACCAATACGAGCTTAAGCATAGACGGGCGTTTGCTTTTTTTGCCTTTCTCCTCCGCCTTGAGGCTGGAGTAACGGTTATTCTTATCGACCTTAACCGTGATATCGACCAAACCATAGTGATAAATGGGACCTTTGGC
>JASLEL010000401.1 GCA_030151145.1 Aquirhabdus sp.
ACCATGGGTCTTGCCGACAGTATCGTCAATATGGCCTTTGGCGCGACCATTAGCTCGATTGCGGTGGCAGTGGCGCTGGCCTTTGGTCTGGGTGGTCGTGATGCGGCCAAGACCATTGCCGATAAATGGGCTTCGCGCATGAACAAAGACGATTAAGCTAACGACGATTAGCTCACTTTACTGCATCAAAAAAGCCCGAATTCGGGCTTTTTTGATGCGTGGGATGTGATCAGAAGTTGGATTCCAGCGGTGTGCTCGGTGTGACTTTTTCAGCAGGTGCGCTGTCTGTTTTGGATTTGACCAGATCGCCAATGCTGTCACTGTCTGAGGAGGTCGTATCCACGGGTTTGGGCTTCTTCTTTTTGTGATGCGGCTTGAGGCTGCCATCGGCGTTGAGGCCCGCTTTGAGGGCGCTGGAGGCGGCATCATCGGCGGCTTCGGTGACCCATTGTTCGGGGGTGTTGGCGAGCGCTTTCTCCATATAGCCACTCCAGATCGGCAGGGCTGCGACACCACCAAACTCTTTGCGACCCAGCGTACGCGGCTGGTCAAAACCGACCCAGGCGACTGCGACGAGAGAAGGGTGGAAGCCTGAGAACCACGCATCCTTGGCATCGTTGGTGGTCCCGGTCTTACCACCGATATCGTTACGGCCCAGCTTCATCGCGGCATAGCCGGTACCATGCTGGATCACGTCGCGCAGGATACTCGCCATATCAAAGGCAGTCTTGGCGGTGAGGATGCGCTCGGCATGACGATAGTTGGCTGGCGTCGGGGTGCCTGCCGGTGCTGACGCGCCGCTTGCAGGGGCCGATGCGCCTTGCTGGCTGGCAGCGAGGCTTGAGGCGGGTGCGGACGCGGCATCCGGCGTTGAAGCCGGGGAGGAGACCGGGTTGCTGGCAGCGAGATCATCAGCGACCTGATGGATCTGTCCATCCGGGGTATTGGTCACACTGACGGTCGAAGCATCGCTGGTATCGTCGTTGTTTTGCGCTTCGCACTCATGGCAGACGCGGATCGGGTCGGCGGTAAACAGCACTTCGTGCTTGTAGTTTTCAATACGCTGAATGAAATACGGCTGGATCCGATAGCCGCCATTGGCAAATGCGGCGTAGCCCGTGGCAAGCTGGATCGGCAGCACTTGGGCGGCACCCAGTGCCAGCGCCAGACTCTTCGGCAGCTTGTCTTCCATCATGCCGAAATGGGTCAGGTGATCCACGGCGTGATTGATACCGACGGCCTGCAGCAGGCGCACCGAGACGAGGTTACGCGACAGATAGAGCGCGCGGCGCAGGGTGATCGGACCCATGAATTTACCGTCGGAGTCCTGCGGACGCCAACTGCCAATCTGCAATGGCGAATCCTGAATGATACTGGTCGGAGTAAAGCCGCGCTCCAGCGCCAAGGAATAGATAAAGGGCTTGATGTTGGAGCCGGGCTGACGCCAGCCCTGCATGCTGCGGTTAAAGTTACTCTTGGCGAAGTCGTAGCCGCCCACCACGGCCTGAATGGCACCGTCATTGGGGTCCAGCGAGACCAGTTGTCCCTCGGCAGCCGGTACCTGACCCAGACTCCAGCTGATACGTGACCAGCCTGCCTGCGTGATGGCGAGCGGACGTGGTTGATCGGGCTGGGCTGTGGCGGCGACACTGCTGGCAGCCGCATTGTTTTTGTCTGTGGCTTTGTCTTTGCCTTTCGCCGTGGTGGCGGGTGCTGAGGCGTCGTCATCCTGAGCGGCAGGATCGTCGTTGCTCTTCGCGTTGTGATCGGCGGCAAAGAAAGGCGCGACCTGCTCCTGCTCATAGTTTGGACGTAGGCGGACGATGTCGTTGATCTTGACGATATCAGAAGCATGGCTTGGGCCACCGCCGATGCGGTCACTGGAGTAGTAGCGTCGTGCCCAGTTCATGCCGCTCCACGGCACGGTGACGGTCATGCCATTGCTGAACTCGGCATCAAAGCTTGAGCCTGAGACTTTGGTGACTTTGGCGGGCCAGAGATTGTTGATGACACTAAAATTCGACAGCGGTTTGTCATTGGCTTCGGCACCGCGCCAGCCGTGACGGCGGTCATAGGCTTCCAGACCCTGATGCACCGCGTCTTCGGCCATTTTCTGCCGATCAGAGGGGATCGTGGTATAGACGCGATAACCGGAATTCAGCACGTCTTCACCAAATTCATCCACCATGGCGGTCCGCACCATTTCCGCCACATAGGGCATGTTGACGTCGAGACGTTTGGTGCTGTAGCTGAAATTGAGACCCAGTGGTGCATTGATCGCAGTCTGATACTGCTGCTGATTAATAAATCCAAGCTGCAGCATACGGCCTATGATCCAGTTACGGCGCTCCAGCGCACGCTCAGGGTCATTGACAGGGTTATATTTGGTGGGTGCCTTGGGCAGACCCGCAATCATCGCCATCTCGGCGATGGTCAGGTCCTTGAGCTGCTTCTGATAGTAGACCTTGGCCGCAGCGGCAATCCCGTAGGCATGTTGGCCCAGAAAGATCTTATTGACATAGAGGGTGAAGATTTCCTGCTTGTTGAGATTCTGCTCAATCTTGCGGGCAAGGAAAATTTCGGTCAGTTTGCGTTTTAGTGTGCGCTCGGGGCTTAAGTAATAGTTCTTCGCCACCTGCATGGTGATGGTCGAACCACCGGTCTGACCGCCGCCGCTCTGAAAGGCTTCGGTCACCGCGCGGCCCAGACCTTTAAAACTCACGCCGCTATGCTCAAAGAACGATGAGTCTTCGGCGGCGAGAAAAGATTTGACCATGAGCGGTGGGATTTCGTCATAACTGACGGGATGCGAAATCTTTTCGCCAAATTCCCCAATCAGCTTGTTATCTTTAGAGTACACTTCAAGCGGAATTGAAATGGGCGCTGATTTCAGCTGGGCAATGTCTGGCAGGCTGGGTGCAATAAACAGGAAAAGGCCATAAAAACCAATGGGAATTGCCAGAATCAGCACCAGTAGTAGCGCGAGTAAAGGGTGAATTTTTCCGGCACTGGACAGATTTTTCATGGCGAAGCAGCACACCGTTTTTAAGGACTGACGCCGTAGTATACCTACTATGCTTAAGAATGACAGCGGGCTGCTTTTATTTGACGCTTTACGACATTTATTTTTATTTCGCTCTTGTATTGCTTTTGGTGCCGTGTTATCTCTATCATTATGGTTAAATTGTA
>JASLEL010000056.1 GCA_030151145.1 Aquirhabdus sp.
CCCCGACCTGCGCTGCATGCTTGATCTGCATGGCACTGCCGTCTTCAATCGTAGGAATGATCAGGACTTGATGATCGTCCAGATAAGCACCGCACCATGTGTACAGCGTCGTGATGTTGTCCGTATCACCAGTGTATCGCATGGTTTCAATGATCACAGGTCGTCTTTGATATTTTATGGTGTGCATGTCGTTCTCCGATCAGATAGATGAAGCCGATGGCTCTGAGTGTAACGCATGGCCGGGTCTGAATGTCGGCGATATTGTCTACTGGCATGATTCATCCGTCATTTTGTGGCATAATATGCGGTCGTAAAACGGTTTGAATGATGGGAGCAGTACCATGCGCTTTGTCGATGAGGCGGTCATTTATGTCGAGGCGGGCGCAGGTGGGAACGGCGTAGCCAGCTTCAGACGTGAAAAATATATTCCTTTTGGTGGTCCCGATGGTGGTGACGGCGGCAAGGGCGGCGATATCCTGATCGAAGCCGATGTCGACTGTAATACGCTCGTAGACTATCGCTATACCCGTAAATTCCGCGCTGAGCGCGGTGCTAATGGTCGCAGTGCCAATTGCTCTGGACGTGGTGCACCTGATGTTATTCTTAAAGTCCCGGTCGGCACGACCATCGTCGATGTAGCGACCGATGAGGTGATCGGTGATCTGACTGAGAACGGTCAGCGTCTGCTGGTCGCAGCGGGCGGCGGCGGTGGCTTGGGCAATACCCACTTTAAATCCTCGACCAATCGCGCACCGCGCAAGGCGTTGCCAGGCTTTGCTGGTGAAGCCCGCGATATACGCCTTGAGCTGAAAGTCATTGCCGATGTCGGCCTCTTGGGTCTGCCCAATGCCGGTAAATCGACCTTTATCCGTTCAGTGAGCGCGGCCAAGCCTAAAGTGGCCGATTATCCCTTTACTACGCTGGTCCCCAATCTCGGTGTGGTCGATGCCGACCGCTATCGTTCGTTCGTCATGGCCGATATTCCGGGTCTGATCGAAGGTGCTGCCGATGGTGCGGGTCTGGGGGTGCGGTTTTTGAAGCATCTGGCGCGTACACGCATTCTCCTGCATCTGGTCGATGTCTGCCCCGCAGATCAGTCTGATCCGGTGCACAATGTGCAGGTCATCATGCGCGAGTTGGCGCGTTTTTCACCGTCGCTGTCCGAACTGCCGTTGATTCTGGTGCTGAACAAGGTGGATCAAGTACCTGAAGAGATGCACGATGAGATCTGTGATCAGATCATCGCAGGCTTGAGTTGGACCGGTCCGGTATTTCGCGCCTCAGGTCTGACGGGTGAGGGCACCAAAGCCGTGGTCTATCACTTGATGGACTATATCGAGCAAGAGCAGGAACGCGAAAAAGAAGATCCAGAGTTTGCGGCATCACAGCGTGCGCGCCGTCAGCGTCTGGAGCAGGAAACCCGCGAAAATGCACTGGCCCAGCGTGAAGCCCTGCGTGCGGCACGTCGTGCTGCGCGTGAAGCGGCTGGTGAAGATGATGACTGGGATGACTGGAACGAAGACGACTACGATGTCGAATACGAATATGTGCGCTGATATCTGAGCGCACACTCAGAAAAATAGGGTCTGTAACGCAGTAAGGAAAGTATGAGTAAGCGTCAGCTATCAGCGAAGCGTGTCGTGGTTAAAATCGGCTCAGCGCTTCTGACCGCCAATGGTCTGGGACTGGATCGTCAAGCGATTGCCGGTTGGGTGGATCAGATCGCCCAACTGCATCAGGCTGGATGTGAGATCATCCTTGTGTCATCCGGTGCCGTGGCTGAAGGCATGGTGCGTATGAAGCTGACGGGTCGTCCGGATACGTTACCAGCACTTCAGGCCTGCGCGGCCATCGGTCAGATGGGACTGGTTGAGACTTGGTCAGCGGCGCTGCTTGAGCATCAGATTCAGAGTGCGCAGGTATTGCTCACGCATGATGACCTGTCTGATCGTCAGCGCTATCTCAACAGTGGCCATACCCTGCGTCAGTTGATCGACTGGCGGGTGATTCCGGTGATCAATGAAAACGATACGGTTGCCACTGATGAGATCCGTTTTGGTGATAACGATACGCTCGGTGCGTTGGTCGCTGCTCAAGTGGGTGCGGATCTCTTGATCATCCTCACAGACCAGCAAGGCATGTTTGACCGTGATCCTCGTAAAGACAGCAGTGCAACATTACTGTCGAGCGTCAGGGCGCTGGATGACAATTTGTTTGCGATGGCAGGCGGCGGTGGTGTCCTCGGACGTGGCGGTATGGTGACTAAGGTACGTGCGGCACGTCTTGCAGCCAAGTCTGGTTGACCAACCCTCATTGCGAGCGGTCAAGCTGAGCAAGTGCTTCTGCGCCTGATGCAAGGTGAAGAGATCGGCACACTCTTGACCCCAGACAGTGATCGTCTGACAGCGCGTAAGCAATGGCTGGCAGCACATCTGCAGACGGCCGGACGGCTGGTGCTGGATGAGGGCGCAGTCAAGGCTATTCGGGTCAACAAACGCAGTCTGCTGCCCGTGGGCGTTCATGCGGTGGAAGGTGTCTTTGCGAGTGGTGATGTGGTCGAGTGTGTCAACCTTGAGGGCCAGCGTATCGCCGTGGGCATTGTGAATTTTGACTCTGCATCAGCCGCCCGGATCGTCCGTCAGCCTTCTAATCGCATCACCGAAATATTGGGTGAGCAGCATGCTGAAGAGATGATCCACCGTGACCAGATGGCC
>JASLEL010000164.1 GCA_030151145.1 Aquirhabdus sp.
TGGCACTGCTCAGTCAGAGTATCGCCAGTGCGCCGCTGGCACCGGTCAATCCGCATCCTTTTGCGACCGAGCAGATCCTAGGCCAGTCGCAGGTCATTACGTTGCTTGAGCAATTGCAGTCACTGCAACCCAGCTCGCCGATTGATCAGGGCAATATCAAAGCCAGTGTGGCAGCGGTGCGCGACGGCATCCGTGAGCAACTGCACAGCGATGCCGATACGACACAGGTCATCGCGAAAGACGATGCCAATCTGATTGATCTGGTCTCGACCCTGTTTGACTATATTCTGGATGACGGCGAGCTGCCGACTCCGATGAAGGCCCTGATCGGACGTCTGCAGATCCCGATCCTGAAAGTCGCCCTGATGGACAAGGCGTTCTTTGCCGGTGAAGAGCATCCCGCACGTAAATTGCTCAATCTCTTGGCCAAGGCCGGGATGAGCTGGGATGAGAACAGCAAGAGCGGCGACGTGCTGTACAAGAAAGTCGAAGAGGTCGTGCATCTGGTCTTAAATGAATTCCATGATGACATGCGTCTGTTTGAACGCCTGCTGGCGGACTTTATTCAATTCCATCAGGCCCAGCTGGAGCGTCTGGCTGCGATGGATGCCCGCGTCCGCGAAGCCGAAGAAAACCGCGCCAAAGCCGAGACCGCCCGCAGCACCGTCCAGCAGGTCCTGAATCAGCGCCTCAAGGGCCTGAAACTGCCCCTGTCGATCGTCAAGCTGCTGCAGGAAGGCTGGCGTCACGTGCTTTATCTCGCTGCCCTCAAAGAAGGCACCGAGTCCGAGCAATGGCGCCAAGCGGTCAAAGTCGTGGATGCGCTGATCTGGAGCATGCTGCCCCCAGCAGGCGATGTACAGTGGATCGAGCGTCTGCGTGGTGTGTCGCCCAAGCTGATCAATAGCCTGCGCAAAGGTCTGATGTCGGTCAACTTTGATCCGCGCCAGCTCGAAGTCATGCTGAACGAGATCGCCCAAAGTCATCAGGAAATCATCGGCGGGGTACAGGTATCTCTGGTCGAGATCCTCGATCCTGCCGATAAGACTGCCCTGAAAGAAGGTCAGCCTGCGCCAGCCAGTGTCGAGCAGGCGATGGCAACCAGCACGCCAAACGAAATCAAGTTTCTGGCGATGCCCAAGGCTGAAGTCTCGGCCTATGTGGGCGAGACCCTGCCGACCAACAATCCCAATGTGATCGCCGTGCGCCAGATGCCGGTCGGGACTTGGGTTGAGTTTGTACAGAGTGACAACCATCTGCGCCATCGTCTGGTCGCCAAGATCCGTGCGACCGAGAAGCTGATTTTTGCCAATAAACGTGGCATCAAGGCCGCTGAGCTGTCGATGATGCAGCTTGCCATTGAGCTGAGTCAGTCGCGCGCCGTGATTCTGGAAGAACAACCACAGATGTTTGACCGTGCACTGCTGTCGGTGGTGGATGGCCTGAAGCGTCTGTCGGCTTAAACCCTGTCGGTTTGATCAGTTTAAAATTATATGGCGGAGCTTCCGGGTGGAGTTCCGCCATTTGTTTTTAGGCATGCAGATGTTTTGGGATAGGTCGATTGGGCAGAGTATGCTGGCAGGCTGTTTTGACCGGATGCTGTTTGACGAGACGCTTTGACGAGACATGATGTCTTGATGTTAAATGGATAACGTCTGTTTGCCTCTAGAATGATGACTACCACCATGCCGCAATCCCACGCCCTCAATCCCGCTGATGTCACTCTGCCTGTCATCAAAGACGGTTGGCTGTCCTCGGCACGGCAGGTGCCATCACCGAATTACAATGTCCGGCCTGCAGGTGCCGCCGTGCGTCTGATCGTGCTGCATAACATCAGCCTGCCGCCGGCAGAGACTGAGCAGGATTTTCAGGGGGCGGGTCATTCCGTGGCGGGCGACAGCTACATTGAGCAGTTCTTCCAGAACCGCTTAAATCCCAATGATCATCCCTATTTTCAGGAAATCAAAGACCTCAAAGTCTCCTCGCATTTCCTCATCAAACGTGGCGGCGAAGTGGTGCAGTTTGTCTCCTGTGATGCGCGGGCGTGGCATGCAGGTCGCTCCTGCTATCTGGGGGTGCCGGAGTGCAATGATTATTCGGTCGGTATCGAGCTGGAAGGAGCCGATCATCTGCCGTTTACGGATGCGCAATATCAGGCATTGACGCCTGTGCTTCGGGCGATTCAGTCGGCTTATCCCGAGACCGTCAGCCATCTGGCAGGTCATAGCGATATCGCACCGGGTCGCAAGACCGATCCCGGCGTGCATCTGGACTGGCTGCGTGTGCGTCGGGCGCTGGTGTCGGCTTAAGTCGCTTTTCTGGTTGTATTTTCCACAACGTTTCTTGTTATCCACATGCATGCTTCATGCGGGATGGGGCGCGAGGTTCTGGCATGTCTCGGCAGCGCTGCATTTCCCCATGAGCAGGTCTCTTTAGTCATTTCTCTCTTATGTTAGCCTTTCTCTGTATCTGATCTTAACCCGCTACGCATAGGCTGGCATCGTTTTTGCTCATCTACGCGGTGGTGGTTTATTTGACCATTCAGTTTAATTTTTATTGATGGCGCAGGCATCGAATGTGTTATTTTAGGCTTAAGGGATCTTGCGCATCTCCTGACCCATGCTGCATGTGAGCGACTTTCATGACTGTATCCGCTGTAGTTTCGACGCCGTTGTATCACGTCAGTCTGATCGGTGCGCCGACCGATATCGGTGCCGGTGCACGTGGTGCATCCATGGGCCCTGAGGCGCTACGTGTGGCGCAGATCAGTGATGTGCTGATCGGGCAGGGCGCTGAGGTGCATGATGTCGGCAATGTCTCTGGACCGGCTAACCCGTGGCTGCCGCCGCAGGCAGGCTATCGCCATCTGCCTGAGGTCGTCGCGTGGAATGAGGCCGTGCATGCCGCCGTCTATGCCGAGCTGCAGCTGGGTCGCATGCCGATCCTGATGGGTGGTGATCACTGCCTCGGGATAGGCTCGATCAGTGCGGTGGCGCGCTACTGCCGCGAGCACGGCAAAAAGCTGCGCATCCTTTGGCTCGACGCCCATGCCGACTTCAATACCCATGACCTGACACCGAGCGGCAATATCCATGGTATGCCGGTGGCGTGCCTGTGTGGCTATGGCCCGCCTGAGCTGACCGGTATAGGCGGGCATACGCCTGCGATCTCGCCGACGTGGGTCAAGCAGATCGGTATCCGCAGCGTTGATCTCGGTGAGAAGCAGTTTGTCTACCAGCAGGGGCTGGATGTGTTTGACATGCGCTTCATCGATGAAGTCGGCATGCGTGCGACCATGCAGGCGGCGCTGGCGGGTCTGGATGCCGACACGCATTTGCATGTCAGCTTTGATGTGGATTTCCTT
>JASLEL010000153.1 GCA_030151145.1 Aquirhabdus sp.
GCCGGTTGACCGCCTTTGAGCTTGATCAGGTCCATGGTCGCCATAGCAAGTCCGGCACCATTGACCATACAGCCGATATTGCCTTCAAGCGCCACATAGTTCAGTTCCCACTCGGCTGCACGGCGCTCGCGCTCATCCACCTGTGAGGGATCATCCATGGCTTTGAGATCTGGATGACGGAACAGCGCATTGCCATCCACGACCATCTTGGCATCCAGACAATGCAGACCGCCATCAGTCTTGACGACAAAAGGATTAATCTCAAGCAACGATAAATCTTCTTCGACAAAGAGCTTGGCCAGCTTCTGGAAGATATCAGCAAACTGACGCGTCTGCTTGGCATCGAGACCTAAGGCTTTAGCCAGTTCACGACCCTGATACGCCTGCGCACCGATCAACGGATCGATGGTCATTTTGAGGATCTTTTCAGGGGTATGATGGGCGACATCTTCGATATTTACACCGCCTTCGGTCGAGGCCATAAAGACGACACGGCGACTGCCGCGATCCACAACCGCACCGAGATAAAGCTCACGGGCGATGTCTGTCGGTTGTTCAATATAAATACTGTTGACCGGCTGGCCTTTAGCATCGGTCTGGAAAGTGACGAGACGCGTACCGACTTTCTCTTTGGTAAAGGCCACAACCTCGTCGATTGACTTGACCAGCTTGACACCACCAGCCTTGCCACGACCACCGGCATGAACTTGTGTCTTGACTACCCAGACCGGGCCGCCGAGTTTCTCGGCAGCTGCGCGGGCTTCATCCGCCGTCTGGACCACGATACCTGTGCTGACCGGTAAACCGTACTTGGCAAAAATCTGTTTACCTTGATATTCATGTAGATTCATCTTTCACCTTCTGTGCGTGTGCAACCATGCTGACGACATCAATCAGGATGCTTAACCCTCAAGCACCCACTCTGCCCCTTCACTCACGATTTTGTTCTGATTTGTTCACACTTCTTCATCCTTGGTATCTTATCAGGTCACATCCCATTGACCTTGTTTTTAGGCTTCAATCCCGTTCAATCCACGATCAAACAGAATCAATGAGTTAAAAAAACGGCTCCGAACCTCTCAACGTCTGGCTCCCAGCCTACGACATCTGCAGCAGTCTCAAAAATTAAGGCGACCATCATGGTCGCCCTATCCTTAAGCACGACGTTTGCGTTGGATGGCATGAATCGCACGTCCATCCACAGACAAGGCAGCCTCATGCACCACTTCCGACAGGGTCGGATGGGCAAACATCATGAGCTGCAGATCTTCGACACTGGAGACAAACTCCAGCGCAATCATGCCCTGATGCACGATATCACCGGCACTTGGCCCGATCACATGCATGCCCAAGAGGCGATCAGTCTTGGCATCGGCGACGAATTTGACAAACCCTTGCGTGTCCCCTGATGCCAGCGCACGACCATTGACGGCAAAGGCAAATTGACCGGTCTTAACTTCGTGGCCTTTTGCCGCTGCGGCTTCTTCAGACAGGCCGACCCAAGCAATTTCGGGTGTGGTGTAGATCACGCCGATGATGGTGTCATAGTTCACCTGAGCAGCTTCGCCGTGGATGCGCTCAACGGCCATGACACCTTCTTCCATGGCTTTATGCGCCAGCATCGGACCACGGACCAGATCGCCAATGGCATATACACCTTCAACCGAAGTCTGGCACTGATCGTTGACGTCGATCAGACCGCGCTCGGTCAGCTTGATGCCGGTATTCTCACCCAGCAGACCTTCGCTATAAGCTTTACGACCCACACAGACGATCAGACGATCAAAGGTCTGCGTTTTATCTTCACCCGCCTGATTGTAGCTGACGATGACCTGACCATCTTTCACTTCAGTCGCGGTGACTTTGGCACCGAGACGGATATCGAGTCCTTGTTTAGTCAGGATTTTTTGCGCTTCTTTAGCCAATGCTTTGTCGGCGGTCGGCAGGAAGGCATCCAGTGCTTCAAACACCACGACTTCCGAACCCAGACGACGCCAGACCGAGCCCAACTCAAGACCAATCACCCCTGCACCGATCACGCCCAGCGTGGCAGGCGGTGTAGCAAACTCCAGCGCCCCGGTCGAGTCCACGATTTCCTGTTCATTGACAGACGCAACGGGAATATTAATGGGCACTGAACCAGTTGCCAGAATCACGTATTTGGCATCCAGAATCTGGTCGTCTCCGCCCTCCAGTGGGCTGAATTTGACCTGTTTACCTGCCAGCAGCTGTCCAGTACCTTTCAACCACTCGATCTTATTACCCACGAACAATGCAGCGATACCGCTGGTCAGTTGGTCAACGACTTTGTCCTTGCGGGTAAGCATCGTCGCGATATCAATCTTGACGTCACCGGTCGTAATCCCGTGTGCAGCCGACTCATGAATGATGCTCTCATAGCGGTGTGAGGAGTCCAGCAGCGCCTTGGAGGGAATACAGCCCACATTGAGGCAGGTGCCACCGAGCGACGGCTTGCCTTTATGCACGCGCTTTTCGATACAGGCGACTTTGAAGCCAAGCTGAGCTGCACGGATGGCAGCCTCATAGCCACCCGGGCCGCCGCCGATGACGACGAGATCGTATTGCTGAGCCATAATGTCATCCTCTTACTGGGTTCTGATATGTTGTGCATCCGCATAATGGCAGCGCAACACAGGTTGGCCTATGCAGCATCATGCAGGAAAGAATTCGGAAACGGTGAAAGGAATCGTAAAGATCTCTCCTTTCCGCTTTGCATACGTCAGAACGGTATGCTTCGGAGCGATGGATGGCGCCTGCACAGATTGAATTAACGCCATCCGCCAGCACCGCATCCATTTTTCCGACTTCAGATGGCATCGCCATCTGGAAATCACGCAGAACCGCGAAAGCCATGACCGGCCGATTGACCAGTCATGGCAGTATCACTTACAGATCCAAGAGCAGCGAGGCTGGATCTTCGATGATGTCTTTGATGGTGACGAGGAAGTTGACGGCTTCTTTACCATCAATCATGCGATGATCATAAGACAATGCCAGATACATCATCGGCAGGATCACCACCTGACCATCGACCGCCATCGGACGATCCTGAATCTTGTGCATACCCAGAATCGCAGTTTGTGGCGGGTTCAGGATCGGTGTGGACAGCAGCGAGCCAAACACACCACCATTGGAAATGGTAAAGGTACCACCGGTCATCTCGGTAATGCTCAAGTGACCATCACGGGCCTTGTGACCGAAATCAACGATGCTTTTCTCGATCTCTGCCAGATTCATACGGTCAGTATCGCGCAGTACCGGTACCACCAAGCCACGCTCGGAAGACACCGCCACACCCACATCATAGTAGCCATGATAGACCACATCAGTACCGTCGATGGATGCATTGACAGATGGGAAACGCTTCAGTGCCTCAGTTGCGGCCTTGACGAAGAAAGACATGAAACCCAGACGTGTGCCATGACGCTTTTCAAAACGCTCGCCATAGGCTTTGCGCATGTCCATGATCGGCTTCATGTTGACTTCATTGAAAGTCGTCAGCATGGCGGTTTCTTGAGTCGCGGACAACAGACGCTCTGCCACACGTTGACGCAGGCGAGTCATCGGAACGCGCTTCTCAATCCGCTCACCTATCGCCAGCGATACAGCGGTCGGCTGCACCGTCACGCTGGTGGCCGGTTGCGAGACCGTGGCCTTTGGCGCGCTCAGATGGCTGCTGACATCTTCTTTGGTGATGCGGCCACCACGACCCGAACCGGTGACTTCAGTTGAGTCCAGCTTATTTTCGATCAGGGCTTTGCGCACGGCTGGGCTCTGATCAGAGACCTGTGCAGCGCTATCTGGCACGACAGGATTGACCGCAGGGTCGCGCGGTTTGATCTCAACCGATCCCGCCTGATAAGGCGCTGGTGCAGGAGCCTCTACTGGCGCCGGTGCCGGAGCAGCAGTACCTGCCGCGCCTTCTTGAAACACCGCCAGCACTTCACCGGACACAACAGTGTCACCCTGATTCTTCGTGATGCTGCTCAGCACGCCATCGGCAGGTGCAACGACTTCGAGTACGACTTTATCGGTCTCGATATCGGCCAGCACTTCATCACGTTTGACCGGCTCACCTACTTTTTTGTGCCAGGATGCCACTGTACCATCCGCGATGGATTCAGGAAAAACGGGGGCTTTGATTTCAGTGGCCATGTGCTGTTGCTCCTTCAGATTCTTCGTCGATACCTAACGCAGCCGCGATCAGCGAGGTTTGTTGTTTTGCATGTAAATAAGCCGATCCACACGCCGGGGCTGCCGAGGCAGGACGTGAGGCACAGCGTACAGGCGTTCCTGCCTTGACATCATAAATGACCGGGTACAGGAGCGGTGCGACGAACGACCACGCGCCCTGATTCTGAGGCTCTTCCTGACACCAGACCAGTTGCTTGAGATTAGGATACGACGCCAGAATATGCGCGAGACGTGTCGCCGGGAACGGATACAGTTGCTCGATCCGGATAATCGCGGTGTCGGTCATATTCTTGGCCTGACGCTCTTCGAACAGATCGTAGTAGACCTTGCCGCCACACAGGATCACGCGCGTGACTTCAGCTTTGTCCAGTGCGGTCGTTTCATCAATGATGGTCTCAAACTTGCCGTTGGCGAGTTCAGACAGATCAGAGATAGCCAGCTTGTGACGCAGCAGACTCTTCGGTGACATGATCACCAGCGGCTTGCGAATCGGACGAATCACCTGACGGCGCAAGGTATGGAAAATCTGTGCAGGCGTGGTCGGTGTACAGACCTGCATGTTGTCTTCGGCGCAGAGCTGCAGGAAGCGCTCCAGACGGGCCGATGAGTGCTCAGGACCCTGTCCTTCATAGCCATGCGGCAACAGCAGGGTCAGACCACAGACCCGCTCCCATTTGGTCTCGCCACTGGAGATGAACTGATCTATCACGACCTGTGCACCATTTACGAAGTCACCGAACTGGGCTTCCCAGATGATCAGGGCATTGGGGATGGTCGTCGCATAGCCGTACTCAAACGCAAGGACCGCCTCTTCGGACAACAGCGAGTCATACAGTGCAAAACGCGGCTGGTTCGGCTTGATATGGCGCAGTGGTACGTACATCTCGCCATTGGCCTGATTGTACAGCTCAACATGACGATGCGAGAAAGTCCCACGACCCACGTCCTGACCAGTCAGACGGACCAGATAGCCTTCGTTCAGCAACGAGGCATAAGCCAGAGTCTCGGCCGCACCCCAGTTCAGCGGCAACTCGCCATGCTGCATCTTGAGGCGGTCATCCACCACTTTCTGGACTTGTTTCTGCAGAACAAAACCATCGGGCAGGAGGCTCATCTGGGTACCGAGATCCTTGAGGACATCAAGATCTACGCCAGTCTGTACATCATCCACCAAGGTATGACCGAGGTATGGTTTCCAGTCCACATACAGGGTTGGATTCGGCTGACCGACCAGCGCATTGGCCACGTGTTCGCCTTTCTCCAACGCTTCACGATAGTCCTCGATCATCTGATCGGCTTCGCTGCGCGACAGGATACCTTCGGCAATCAGACGGTCAGCATACAGTGTACGCGTCGTCGGCAGTTTATTGATCACTTGATACATCAGCGGCTGAGTTGCAGATGGTTCGTCGGCTTCGTTATGACCACGGCGGCGATAGCAGAACAGGTCGATCACAACATCGCGATGGAACTCCATGCGATAGTCTACTGCCAACTGGGTAATGAACAGCACCGCTTCAGGATCATCGCCATTCACATGGAAAATCGGACACTGCACCATTTTGGCAACGTCTGTACAGTATTCTGTGGAGCGAGCGTCTTCGGGACGGCTGGTGGTGAAGCCCACTTGGTTATTGACCACGATATGGACCGAACCGCCCGTCTTGTAGCCGCGCGTCTGCGACATCTGGAAGGTTTCCATCACCACACCTTGCCCAGCAAACGCAGCATCACCGTGCGCAATGATCGGCAGCACGGCATCACCACCCACATCACTGCGGCGTACCTGACGAGCACGGACCGAACCCTCAACCACAGGACTAACGATTTCCAGATGTGATGGATTGAATGCCAGCGCCAGATGCACTTCGCCGCCTGGCGTCATGACGTTACTGGAGTACCCTTGATGGTATTTGACGTCGCCAGAGCCTTTCTTGTTAAAGGTCTTGCCTTCAAACTCGCCAAACAGATCCGCCGGGTTTTTACCCAGAATATTGACCAGCATATTCAGACGGCCACGGTGTGGCATACCGATCACGACTTCACG